>DXXH01000022.1 GCA_019416395.1 Clostridiales bacterium | reverse complement strand
CGCCAGCGTGTGGCGGCGCTCTATGAGCAGTCCACCAGCTGGAAGGTGACCCGGCTGTTGCGGGCCATTTCCCGGCTGTGGAAGAAATAAGGAGGGAACCTATGCAAGCCATTGCCATTATCCCCGCCCGGTACGATTCCAGCCGGTTTAAGGGAAAACCTCTGGCGGACCTTTGCGGCCGCCCCATGCTTTGGTGGGTGTACCATCAGGTGATAAAATCCAAAAAGCTGCAACAGGTGTGGGTGGCTACAGATCACGAAGCCATTCGGGAAGCCTGCGTCCAGTATCAGATCCCCTGCAAAATGACTTCCCCCCGCTGTCCCACCAGTACCCAGCGGGTGTGGGAGATGGCCCAATCCTTGGATGCGGATTTGTATGTCTGCGTCAACGGGGACGAGCCTCTGATCGACCCCCAGGTGATCGACCAGGTGATCCCCTCTTCTCTAGACGGATTTTTTGCCGCCAATCTGATGGCCCCCATCATTTCCCCGGTGGAAGCGGTGGACGATACCAACATCAAGGTGGTGGCGGACGGGGAGGGAAACGCCCTGTTCTTTTCCCGCAGCCCTATCCCTCACCCCAAATCCAGTGTGGAGTACAGCTTTTACAAACATCTGGGGGTGCTGTGCTACACCAGAGAAGCCCTGGAATTTTTTCACACAACTCCCCGGGGACCGTTGGAAACCATTGAGGATATCAATGAGCTGCGGTTTATCGAGCATGGAAAAAAACTGCGCATGATCCCGGTGGTTGCCAAAAGTCTTTCCGTGGATACCCCCAAGGATTTGGAGTATGTCCGGGGGGTTCTGGGGAAGAAGCTGAGTAAGGGGGAGATTTGACATGGGTACCCAAGTGCTGGACTGTACCCTGCGGGACGGGGGATATATTAACAACTGGGAATTCGGGAAGCACGCCATCTGTTCTATTTTGGACAAGCTGGAAAGCGGCGGCATCGACATCATCGAGTGTGGGTTCCTCACAAGCCGTTCCCGGGGAGAGGACTGCTCCCTGTTTGGAAGTCCCCGGGAAGTGCTTCCCTTGCTGCCCCAGCGGAAACACAAGGCCATGTTTGTGGCCATGATCGCCATCGGGGAAAGAGAGTTGCCGCCGGATCGTCTGCCGCCGAAAGAACCAGGTGGCATAGAGGGAATCCGGCTGACCTTCCATCGGGAAGAAACGGAGCAGGCCATGGCCTGGGCGGGGGCAATTATGGCGAAGGGGTATCAAGTGTTTTTACAGCCAGTAGGGACTGCTTTTTATTCAGATTTGGAGCTGCTGGGGCTGGTGGAGCGGGTAAACAGGCTGAAGCCCTACGCTTTTTATATTGTGGACACGCTGGGGAGCATGTACCGGAACCAGGTCACCCGGCAGTTTCATTTGATCGATGCCAACATGGAACCTGGAATTCGTCTGGGGTTTCACGGCCACAACAATTTGCAGCTGGCCTTTTCCAATGCCCAAGTGCTTTCCACCATTCAGGCCAAGCGGGATCTGATTTTGGATTCCTCGGTGTACGGCATGGGCCGGGGAGCGGGCAACCTGCCCACCGAGCTGATCACCCGGTATATCAATGAGAATATCCAGTCCCGTTACAACGTGGCCATGGTGATGGACATCTACGACGAGTATATCGCTCCCTTGCGGAAGGAATTTGAGTGGGGATATACCATGGCCTATCAGATTGCGGCCACACAGGCTTGCCACCCCAATTACGCCGCCTATTTGCTGAATAAGCAGACCTTGACCATGACGGATATCGAAAACATTCTCCGGTCCATTCCTCAAGGGAAGCAGGTGGAGTTTGACCGGGAACTGGCCCGGGAACAATACCGCCGTTATCAGAGCAAGCGCATTGACGACAGCCGGGCGGTGGAAGAGATTTCCCGGCTGATCCACGGGAGAAAGCTGCTGGTATTGGCTCCGGGGCAAAGCCTGCGTACCCGGGAGTCCCAGGTGTTGGAGTTCATCCGGCGAAAGGCGCCCTATGTGTTTGCGGTGAATTTCGCAGATTCCAAATTCCAAGTGGAAGCCTGTTTTATCAGCAATCATAAGCGGCTGGATATTGGGGGGAAGGCCCTGGATGCCTTGCCGGGAGTCCGGCGGATCTTCACTTCCAACCTGGCGGCATACGGGGGAGAGGATTGCCTGTATGTGGACTATGACCGGTGCGCCAACGAGGACCCCATGGTATCCGACAACGCCGGGCTAATGCTGTTGAAGCTTTTGGAACGGTGCGGGGTGAACAAGGTGTATTTGGCAGGGTTTGACGGATTTCGAGGCCGGAACGGGGGATTCTACAACCGCACCGGATTTACGTCCTGGAGCTCGGCAGAAGCTTTTGAGCGGCAACGCCGCATGAAGGAGCAGCTGGGGAAACTTTCCCTGGAGTTGGTGTATGTCACCCCATCGGCCTATGAGGAAAAGGAGGGAGCGCAGTGAAAGCATCCACGAAAAAAGGAATCCTGTTGATCGGCGGAATTTTAGGGCTGCTGGCGGCCATAGCCGTTGCGGTAGGGATTGTCCAGTTCAACCGGGTGGACGATACCTTGCAGCAGCTGACCCAGCCTTCCGCCCCCCGCCGGGAGCTGGGGGTCTACGTGCTGCGGGACGATTCGGCCCAGAGTCTGGAAGACACAGTAAACTACACCTATGGGGGCCTGGAGCGGGACGGGGAAGAAGGCCTTGCCAGGCTGGGGGACACGCTGGGGAGTTCCCCGGCATGGGAGAAATATCCTACCCCCTTTGCTTTGGCGGACGCTCTGCGCAAGGGAACATGCCAAGCTATTTTGCTGGAGGAGGCTTACCAGAAAAGCTTGTCCGATGCCCGGGGCTATGAATGGACGGCAGAGGATATGCGGAAAGTGGGGTCTGTCCAGCTGTGGGAACAGGAATCCGTTGTCCTGCCGGAAGCCCCGGAGGGTACGCCGGAAAGCTTTCTGCTGTATCTCAGCGGCAGCGATACCTTTGGGGACATTTCCACCCTGTCCCGCAGCGACGTAAATATTTTGGCGGCGGTGAATACCCGGACCAAAAAGCTTTTGCTGGTGGCCACGCCCCGGGATTTTTACGTGTCCTTTCCCCAAACGGGGGATAAGAAGGATAAGCTGGCCCATGCCGGCATCTACGGGATCGACGCTTCTGTGGACGCCTTGGAATCCCTGTATGGAGTGGAGATCAGCTATTATCTCCGCATGAATTTTACAGGCTTTGTAGAGGTGATCGACGCCTTGGGCGGGGTGTCGGTTTATTCCGACCGGGAATTTACCGTGGAAAATATCCGTACCTACCAAGAGGGGTACAACCAGCTTACCGGTATCGAAGCCTTGGCTTTTGCCCGGGAGCGCATGAGCTTTCCGGAAGGAGATTTCCAACGGGCGAAAAACCAGATGGAAGTCATACGGGCAGTGGTGGAAAAGGCGGCTTCCCCGGCGCTATTGGAGAATCTGTCCGGGGTGCTGGACGCTGTGGAGGGGAATTTTGAAACCAATCTTCCCCGGTCCCAGATTTTGACCTTGGCCCCGGCCCTTTCCGGAGATTGGGACATTGCCACCTATACCACCAGCGGGCAAAGTGATTACCGGGAAACCTACTCCATGCCGGGAGCGGAGCTGTATGTGATCCTCCCCGACCAGGCAAGTGTGGAAGAGGCAGGAGAGCAAATAACACAGGTCCTGTCCGGAGAAAATTAAGCTGCCTCGACCCGAGGATCGTAGGGGATTTCATTTGGCGTCCCAGAAAATCCGGGCTTCTTCCTGGGACGGAATCAGCTATACGCGGTGGACAAGCTGGGGACAGTCTGCCGAAAGCGGAAATCGCCTGGGTTGCACCTGCACAAAAAAGACTGCCGCGCAGCTGCGGCAGTCTTTTTTCAGGTGTTTATCAGTCGCTGTTTTGGCCGAAATTGGCGGCCCAATATTCTTCCAGACAAAGACCTTGTTCCATGATTTCCTGGGCGGCTTCTTTGCCAACATAGCGGTAATGCCAAGGCTCGTACCCCACATCGGTCAAGTCCGCCTTGCTTGCCGGATACCGGAGAATGAATCCGTATTCCTGGCAATGAGCCATAAGCCACTGCTGTTCGGCGGTATTCTCCTGGCCTTCATTCAGCATTTGATAACCGGCAGATACAATGTCCACCGCCAGACCCAGCTCATGCTCGCTGGCGCCGGCGGGCACCACCCATTTCGAGGCTTCCACTTCCGCTTCTTCCTGAGTGTTCCCCTGTTCCAAGTACTGCTCAATTTCTTCCTGGTGCAGGGTGTCCTGTTCTTCCCAGGTGCGGAACGAGGAGCAGATCAGCGGGGAGAGTCCTTGGTCTTCCATGGCCTTCAACATCTGGGAAAGGGCATCAGCAGCCCGGCTGTCAAATTGCCCGCCGGCGACTTCTGTTACCTCCACGGAAAAATCCTTGGGAAGAGGTACGTCTTTGTTTACCAGGCGGAGATACCAGGGAGCGGCTTCCTTTTTCTCCCCAGCAGTGGAAACCGTACTTTGTTCCTGGGTGGAGCTTTCCTCTGCCAGGGTACAGGAAATTTGTGGGCGGCTCTCTGTGGCGGGAGTTTCCCCCTGCGCCATGGCGGAAAACACCCCCACAAAAACGCAAAAGAGAATGAAAATAAGCGTGCAGACGGCTCCGGCCAGCCCAGCGAAACGATATCTTTTGGGACGGCTTCGCCTGTGCCGTGGATGGTGGCGGGAATTCCCGCTTTGTGCGTGTGGGTCCATGGGTCATTCCTCCTTTCAGCTCCTGCTTATCAGATGGCGGGAGAAGGGGAATTTCTTACAAGGGAACCCTGTGGAATCCAAAAAATCTCAGTTGGCTGCCACGTTTCTCAGGAATCACCCATCGCCATACCTGGTAATGCACTCCATTTCGTAACTGTAAGCGGCCAAATCGTCCCAACTCAGGAAACGGTCCCAGGAAATGCGGCAGTGTTCGTAATCGCTGTTGCATTCCACTACGGTAATTCCCTCGTCCTCTACCGTCAGTACTATCATAGAGTGTTCCGTCAGTTCCAGCCGGATATGATCCCCGGGACGCAGTGCCGTATAATCTGTGAAAGTCTCCACCGGGGCGTCTTCGCCAAATACCAGGTCACTGATCAGCGCCGCAAACCCAAGGCACTGCTCCATGGGAGTGTATTGGGGAAAAAGCTCTTGAATCCCCCCAGAATAGGTGTTGCAGTAGGTATCCCAATACAGATCGTGCTGGCAGGGGGTGTCGGTCACCGTAAATTCGTCCCAATCTTCCACGCCCACATGGTTCCAGTAAGCGCCTTCCGGAAAGTCTTCCCGCAGGGAGTTCAGAGAGAAAATCACTTCTTCTTCTGTGATGGCTCCATCGTCCAAAGGGGGAATTTCCTCAGTCCCGTTGGGGGAAAATTCCTCCTCCTCGGCAAAACTTTGGGAAGAGGTCTGCCCAAACGACGCCCGGGTGATTCCGCCGGCTTCAGCTTCGGACTCCACCGTCAGTGAAGGAACAGAAGAAGTGGAATCCTGATTCTTTTCCCGGATCTGAAGACGGGCGGTCACCAGAAATACAGTGAGTACCAGCGCCAATGTCAGACAAAAGACAGCTGCTGTCAGCAGGATCAAATAGGGTTTTGAGGAAACAGAATTAAAGTGACGTTTTAGGATCTTCACTTTTTTGGGTATGGGAAACCGAAACACGGACAAGTCCCCCTTTGCCATGGGTAAAAATCGAGTGTGTTCAGCAGGATTCGTCAAAATCCGCCAAGCAGGGACGGTTCGTGCTCCTCCCTCTCTATCATAGTACGTATATTAGACTGGTTTTGTGACGGTAAGGTGAGAAGGAGAAAAAATTTTTGTGGGTTTTCAGCAGCGGGTAGTCATAATATCCAGGATTTCCCGGTCGGTTTCCCGCATGCCTTGGGTAGCCAGCAAGCCGATGTTCCGAATGGTTTCTTCCACGCCCTTTGAGACAATGCCGTCTCCGCCCCGGAACTGCTGCCCGTTTTGATACATATAAAATCCCAAAAGCCCGGCGTCTACCGCAGAGGAGATCTTCGCCGCGCAGGAAGCTTTGGCCCCGTCGCAGACAATGCCGGAGTTTACCGCCAAAGCGTTGACGATGGTGTGGGAAATATCCCGGAGCAACTCTTCCTGGGATTTATCCCGGTTGTACAAGTAAGTGATCCCGGCGCCGCTGCCGCAGCCTGCGCTGACCGCTCCGCAATAAGCGGAAAGCCTGCCAATTTCAGCTTTTAGATGAATGGTGATCAAATTGCTGACCAGCAGAGCCCGGTACAGAGTTTCCTGGTCCACCCCCAGCTCTTTGGCGTATTCGATCACCGGCAGGGAAGCGGTCAGCCCTTGGTTGCCGCTGCCGGAGACAATGACCACCGGAAGACCGCAGCCGTTCATACGGGCGTCGGAACCCGCTGCCGCCATGGCTCTGGCCCGGATTTTCACATCGTTGCCATAGGTTTTAAGCAGCACGCTGCCAATGTTGGCGCCGTAATCCCCCCGGATTCCCTCTTCCGCAATGGCGGTGTTGTAGCGGATCTGCCTGCCAATGGTTTCTTCCACATCGGCTAAGCGGGCTTCCCGGGCAAATTCCAGGATCCCTTCCACGGTTAAGACGGATTTATCCGTCAGCCCTTCTTCCTCGGCAGCCTGGGCTTCTACTTCTTGGAGAATTTCTCCGTTTTTCTCAATCCGCACAATGTTGGTGTGGTAATTGACGATCCGCACCAGGACGGAATCTTCCCCGGCCCAGGCACGAATGGTGATGTCAAACACAAAGGGGGAATGGGCCAGTTTGACCTCAATGGGAGTCTTTTCCAGGTACTCCTGAATGGCTTGCTGCTCCGGTTTCCCCACTTGGGAAAGAACTTCCAGCTCCAATTTGGGATTGCCGGCAGCCATGCCTGCTGCCGCAGCTGCGGGGATTCCCCGCAGGCCCCCTGTGCTGGGAACGAACACGCTTTTCACGTTTTTGATAATGTTCCCGCTGGCTTCGATCTCCATGCGTTGGGCCAGCCGTCCCAGATGCTCCCGGGCCACAGCGGCGGCATAGGCGATGGCGATGGGCTCGGTGCAGCCCATGGCTGGAACCAGCTCTTCTTTCAAGATGTTCACATAGTCCTGATAGGTTTGTGAGTCCATGGAAGTTTCCCTCGCTTTTATGAATTTCCAGGTCAGTTTAGCAGCTCCAGCAAGCCGGAGATCTTGTCAATGGACGCCATGTTTTCCGGGCACTTTTCCGCGTCGGGTTTGGCAGTGATCAGCACGGGCTGTACCCCCAGGGTGGCAATGGCTTCCAGATTTTTCAGGGTGTCGTCTATAAAAATGCATTCTTCCGGGGGAAGGCCCATTTTCGAAAGGGCGTCTTGGAAGATGCGCAGGTCCGGCTTGAAGCAACCCACCTGAAAGCTGTAGGTGAGGGTATCAAAATAGGGTGGCAGGCCAAACTGGTCCAGCATGGGAAGAATGGACGGCCAGGTGTCGGAGATAACTCCCAGCTTGTAGGAACCCTTCAACGCTTCCAAGGTGGGAATGGAATCCTCAAACAGTCCGTGGGTGTGTTGGGGCATATACACTTTTTCCGCCGCGACGGTTTCAATATCCTGTTGGGTCACTCCCAGTTCCGGCAAAGCTTCCGCAATGATGGAGTAATAGGGGACCATCTGCTGGTATTCCTCTTCCAGCGTATCCAGCCGGTGGCGCTCCGTCACGTATTGTGTGGCGGCCTGCCGGGCGGCCTTGACCCGCTCTTGGGGCAGGGCGGTGTATTTTTCCCAGTGGAACAATTTTTTAGCGGGTTCGGTAAATTCCCAATCGCCGCTCAGCGGGTAAAGCAAGGTCCAGCCCAAATCAAAGAAAATGCCTTTGACAGGTTTTGAAAGTTTTTTCATGGTAATTGCCCCTTTCCGAATATTGCCGGAAAATAAAATCCGGCCGCTGGGCTTATTGTGCCACGGCGGTCGGATTTTGTCAAATGTGGGTTTTTATTGGAATTGGGAATTGTACAGGGAAGCGTAAAAGCCCTGTTGGGCCATCAGCCCCTGGTGGGTGCCTTGTTCCACAATGTCCCCGTCCCGCACCACCAGGATCCGGTCTGCATTCTGTATGGTGGAAAGCCGGTGGGCAATGACAAAGCAGGTTTTATCCTTCATCAATTCCCGCATGGCGGCCTGAATCTGGATCTCTGTCCGGGTGTCCACATTGGACGTAGCCTCGTCCAGGATCAGCATTTTGGCGTCCAGCAGCATGGCCCGGGCAATGGTCAAAAGCTGTTTCTGGCCTTGGGAAATGTTCATGCCGTTTTCGTCCAAAATGGTGTCGTACCCTTTGGGCAGGCCCATGATGTACCGGTGAATCCGGGCGGCCTTGGCGGCAGCCTGCACATCTTCCAGCCGGGCGTCCTTTTTCCCGTAAGCTAAGTTCTCGAAAATCGTGCCGGAAAACAGCCAGGTATCCTGTAGCACCATGG
Organism: Clostridiales bacterium; assembly: GCA_019416395.1. Lineage (GTDB taxonomy): Bacteria > Bacillota > Clostridia > Oscillospirales > Acutalibacteraceae > Acutalibacter. The sequence goes on along the minus strand of DXXH01000022.1, from coordinate 23,909 downwards.
CGTAGGAAAGCCGCAGGCTCTTCCGGGTGATGTCCTGAATGTTGGTCCCGTCCAGGGTGATAGTTCCGGAATCGGGATCGTAAAAGCGCATCAGCAGGTTGATCAAGGTGGTTTTCCCCGCCCCCGTGGGTCCTACGATAGCGGTCAGGCTGCCGGAAGGAGCGGAGAAGCTCAGGTCGTGAATGATGGTTTTGCCCGGGTCATAGCCAAACTTCACATGCTCCATGGCCACGTCCCCTTCTACCTGCTCTATGGAGATGGCATTGGGGGCGTCAGCGGGTTCGGGCTCCTCGTCGATCAGGCGGAATACACGCTCGGCGGCGGCGCAGGCGGACTGCAGCTCGCTGATGATGTTGGCCACCTCGTTGATGGGGCCGGAGAATTTCCGGGAATACAGCACGAAAGAGGACAGGTTGCCAATGGAAAGGTGTCCCCACAGGAACAGGATCGCCCCAAAAATACTGACAAAGGCCAGAGAAAGGTTGTTGATGAAGTTGACGGAAGGCCCGGTCATGCCGCCGTAGTAGTCGGCGTTGTAGTAGGCGTCCACCGCGGCGTTGTTGCGCTGGTCAAAGCGGGAGACCATGGTATCTTCCTGATGGTAGGCCTTGGTGGTCTTTTGGCCGGTGATGATCTCTTCCACAAAGCCGTTGAGTTCGCCCAGCTTTACGGAACGCTGGTGGAACAGGGGACGGACTTTCTTGGTCATATACCGGGTGAACCCAATGGACATGGGAATGGTGATGGCGAAAACCAGCACCAGCACCGGGGAGATCACAATCATCATAATGAGGGAACCGAGAACGGTGATGACACTGGCGGCGATCTGCAAAAGGTCGTTGGACAGGGAAGCGTTCACTGTGTCGATGTCATAGGAAATTCGGCTGACAATATCCCCGGTCTGATGGTTGTCAAAATACCGCACGGGAAGCTCGGTCAAACGGTCGAATACCTGTTGCCGCATTTGGAACACGATCTTTTGACTGAGTTGGATCATCAAGATGGAAAGAATATAGGACAGCAGGGCGGATATGGCGTAAAAGATCACCATCAGGATGCAGTAGAAAAACACCTGGGGAAAATCTGTCCCGCCAGGCTCCAGACCGATGGCGTCAATGGCCTTGCCGGACAGCATAGGGCCCAGCAGCGCTAAAAAGTTGCTGGAAACGGTGAGCAGCACGCCGGCCAACGCCATCCACTTGTGGGCGTAGATGTAGGTCCAAAGGCGCAGGAGCACTTTTTTCCGGTCTTTGGGCTTTTCAATGGGCTCTCTGGGACCTCTGGCCATTTAGACCACCTCCTTTTGTTCCCCGGATCCCGGGGCGCTGTTTTGGGCACCGTCCTGCCCTGCGGGAAAGGCGTCAGACTCTGTTTGTGGATTGGACTGAGCCTGGGGCGGGCCGCTTGGCTGGGGTCCGTCTGCGGCCTCTGTCCCCATTTGCGACCGGGCGATTTCCTGGTAAACCAGGCAGTTTTTCAACAGGTGCTGGTGGTCGCCATAGCCAATCTCCCGGCCGTCTTCCAGAACCAGAATGTGGTCGGCGTGGAGTATGGAGCTGACACGCTGGGCGATGATGATGGTGGTGATCCCCTGGTACTCCTCACGAAGGGCTTTCCGCAAAGCCGCGTCCGTACGGTAGTCCAAGGCGGAAGAGGAGTCGTCCAGAATCAGAATCTCCGGAGAGCCGGCCAAGGCGCGGGCCACCAATACCCGCTGTTTCTGGCCGCCGCTCAGGTTGGTGCCTTTGGCAGTGAGCATGTGCTGAAGACCGTCGGGCAGGGCGGAGATAAATTCCATGGCCTGGGCGCACCGGGCGGCTTTCTCAATTTCCTCGGCGGGCAGATGACGGCCAAAATCAATGTTTTCATAGATGGTGTCGGCGAACAGCACGTCATTCTGGAACACCACCCCGAACTTCTGATGGAGTTCGTCCAGGGGGATGGAGGAAAGCTTCCGCCCGCCGATTTGAATCAGGCCGCTGTCAGCGTCGTAAAGCCGCATGAGCAACGCCATCAGGGTGGATTTTCCACAACCGGTGGCGCCGATAATGCCCAGAGTTTCCCCGGGCTTTAAGCGGAAGCTGATGTCTTCTACGCTGGGCTCGGTTTTGCTATAGGAGAAGGACACATGGTCAAATACCACATGATACGGGGTGTCTACCGGTTCCACCGGGGAAACCACCAGATCTTCCGGGGTCTCCAGCACTTCTTGAATACGGGAACCGGAAGCAATGCCCTTGGAGCACATGACAAAAATACGGGTGATGGCCATCATGGCGTTTAGAATGATGGTGAAATAGCTGAGAAAGGCAATGATTTTTCCCGCTTGGGAAAGCCCGGCGTTTACCCGGAAAGCACCCACCACAATGACCAAAGTCAGGCCCACGTTCAGGAGCAGGTTCATCATGGGGTTGGTGAGAGCCATGGTGATGCCGGCCTTCTTTTCCCGGCGGACCAGTTCGCCGTTGACCCGGGCAAAATGCTCTTTCTCGTAGTCGGTTTTGGAAAGAGCCTTGATGACCCGGATGCCGGAAGCGGTCTCACGCACGGTACGGACCATGGAGTCCACACCTTGCTGTAGGGAAACGTACAGGGGAATGCCCCGTTTGGACACGCTGTATACCAAGATTGCCAGGAAGGGCAGGGTGCATACCAGCACCAGGGTGAGGACCGGGTCCAGGGTCAAGGTGATGAGGATTCCTCCCAGAAGCAGTATGGGAGCCCGCACGCCCATGCGCTGCATCATGCCGATCATCTGGTGGACGTTGTAGGTGTCGCTGGTCAAACGGGATTCCAGGGAAGGAATGGAGTAGGTGTCGATTTGGGAGCAGGACAGATAGGAGATCTTTTCGAACAGATCGTGGCGCAAAGCCTGGGTGGTATGCTGGGCGACCCAGGCGGCCATGCGGTTGGCCACAATGTTGGTCACCAGGGCAAGTACAGCCGCCAAGATCATCATGCCGCCCCAAAAAAGGATCAGTCCCATGTCCCGCAGGGGGACGACATCGTCCACAAGGTGGGAGAGGATCCAGGGCAGAAACAATTCCATAACCGCGCCGATGAATTTGATGAAGATCCCCAAAGACATTCTGGGGATAAAGGGCTTGATGTAGTGGAGAATTACTTTCATGGCGGACTTCCTTTCGCAGCTTCTACCGGCGACCAAAGCCGGAAATCATTCTTCTCTCAAGTGATTTCAGCTTACCACAAATTAGTTGAAATCGCAACTATGAGAGGCGGGTTTTCCCATCCCAAAAAGTAAATTTTTCTTTTTTAAAAGGTGTTCATAACCCCCGCCATCAGGACGGGCAAGGAAAAGCAGGTGACAGTCATTTTCACCGGCCACTTTCAAAAGACAGCTGCCAAAAACGGCGCCTGGAAAATCCAGACGCCGTTGGGTTGTGGTTCTAAATCTATGAATTTGGGTTACACCTGAAATGAGGCCTGGTACAGTTGGGCGTAGACACCGCCTTGGGCCATCAGGCTTTGGTGAGTGCCTTCCTCGCAAATGCCATGCTCATTCAGCACCAGAATCCGCCCTGCCCCTTGAATGGTGGAAAGCCGGTGGGCAATCACCAGTGTGGTGCGGTGCCGGGCCAGATCTTCCAGGGAACGCTGTACCGTCCGTTCGCTTTGGGAGTCCAAGGCGCTGGTGGCTTCGTCCAGGATCAGAATAGGCGGGTCCTTCAGAAACGCTCTGGCAATGGACAACCGTTGCCGTTGGCCGCCGGAAAGTTTCAGCCCCCTGGGACCGATGTTGGTGTCATACCCCTGGGGAAGCCGCAGGATAAAGTCCTCTGCGCCAGCCTTGCGGGCAGCTTCCTGGATCTCTTCCAAAGAGGCGCCGGGCTTGCCAAACCCAATGTTTTCCGCCACAGAGCCGGTGAACAAGTCCACTTCCTGCTGGACGATTCCCACATTTTTCCGCAGGGAACGCAGGGTGGCCTTTTTTACCGGTAAGCTGTCTATGGTGATTTCTCCAGATTCCACGTCGTAAAACCGGGGGATCAGGGAACAAAGGGTGGTTTTGCCCACGCCGGAAGCGCCTACCAGCGCTACGTATTCTCCCGCCTGAATGGTGAGGTTTAGATCCTGGAAAACCGAATCCCCTTCCCCATAGCGGAAATTCACATGGGAAAACTGGATTTCACCCCGTACCCGGGGCAGGTCCACGGCGTGGGGGGAGTCCTGGATTTCCGGCTTAGTTTCCAGGATTTCCAGAAACCGCCGGAACCCGGTGCGGCCCTCTTGGATCAGCCGGGAAGTATTTACCAGACTTTGAATGGGCTGGGTGAAATAGCTGATATACAGCAGGAAAATCACCAGCTGGGAAAGCTGTAAGGAACCTTTCACAATGGAAAGGCCGCCGAATACCACCACCGCCACGGGAATCAAGCTGGAAAAGGCGTTCATGCCGCCATAGCACAAGGCTTCGCCCCGGTAGCCGGCTTTCCGGCTTTTCAGGAATTTTTCGTTGCGCCGGTCGAATTTCTGGGATTCCAGATCCTCGTTTCCAAACGACTGGACCATGCGAATGGCGGAAAGGGAATCCTCTGCCTGGGCGTTGATCTCACCCATGTCTTCCCGGCTTTGTCTCAGGGCTGCAGCCATCTTCTTGTTAAAAAACAAGGTATAGGCCAGCATAAAGGGCAAAAAGGCCAGAATGACCAGCGTTATTTGCCAATGGATTTGCCAGAGGATCAGCAGCGCTCCCACAAATTTTATGCTGTTGACCAGCAGGTCTTCCGGCACATGGTGGAAAAATTCCGCCAGGGCCAGGGAGTCGTTGGTGAGCCGGGACATTAAATCCCCTACGGGGTGGTCGTCGTAGTAGGCAAAGGAAAGCTTTTCGCAGTGGCGGAACAGCTGAGCCCGCATATCCCGTTCCATGCAGGCACCCATGGCGTGGCCCTGGTAGTCCATGAAGTAGCTGCACAGGGCTTGCAGGAGAACCAGACCGAACAGCAGTCCGCCTACTTGCAGGATCTTCCCCGGCTGAGGGATTCCGGTAAGTACATTGTCGGTGATGTATCCCGCTCCAAGGGGCAGGATCAGGGCAATGGCCGCCGCCGTCAAGGAGCAGGCCAAGTCTGCGGCGAATAGGCCCTTATAGGGTTTGTAAAACGATAAGAGAGTTTTAAAATGGGGTTTCAAAAGAGTTCCTCCTCGAAAATCCGGGGAGGGCGGCCCTTACTGGGCAATCTCCCTCCCGGTGTAAAATTGGGTCAGGGAAATCAAAGTTCTTTTCATAAAAAACCGTCCTTTCTTTATGCCCGTTGGGAAAATTACCCAAGAGCGGATATTGCAATCACTTTAGCACATCTCAGAGGTGATGGCAAGGGGATTTTCCAGAACCATAAAAAAGCCGGGAAGAGTTCCTTCCCGGCAAAGATTTATGAGGCAAATGTCAGGCTCCACAAGTAAGCCACCAGCAGTAATACAGGGAACACCACGCATTCCACTTTAAAGGTGGAACGGTAGAATTCACTGGGTTCCGGATTTTCCACGGCCATGCGGTACTGGAACTTGAAAAAGGCCATGGGAAAAGCCACTGCCAAAGCGGCGATGATCCCCAGTATAGAGATCACAACAAACAACCCCCAGTGGCCCCGGTGGTACACGTTGTCCCCAGCGGCCAGGGAAATAATGGAAGCATAGGGGGGCTCAAAATTTTCCCAATCGTAAGGAAGGGTGGAAATCGTCACATCGATTGAGGGATCACCGTTCTCCTCACGCAAGGAAAGGTCGCTGCCCGGCTGGTAGTATGTAAAACCGGCGTTCAAAACAGTGCCGTCCTGGTCGGTCACGGTCACTTCCCGGCCTTGGTCGGTTTCTTCTCCAAAGGCCACCTGGTATTCCCCGGTAAACGATACGCCGGAAGCCTGGTTGTCAAACTGGAACAGGAATGTGGCGCCGTTTTCGTCTGGGGTCATGGTAACAGTGCCGGGAGTCTCGTACAGGCTTCCTTGGTAAACCGTGGAATTCCCGTCCTTTTTTGCAGAGAAAAAGGTGTCTCCGATCATCGCCCCTTGCTGGAACAGGGAAAAATACAGGTATGTCCCCAGAAAAACCAGGAAGATGACCGCCAAGGCGATCAGGGAGCCCTTTTGGAATTTAGTAAACTTTTTGTACATGTTAGAAAATCTCCTTTGTTGCGTGTTCTGGGTCATACAGGGTGTGGCGCTCCAGCTCCAGCAGAAAACGTTTGGTTTCCAGGCCGCCCCCGTACCCGGTCAGGCTGCCGTCGGCCCCCACCACCCGGTGGCAGGGCACAATGATGGAAATGGGATTCCGGTGGTTGGCCATACCCACCGCCCGGCTGGCTTTGGGTGAGCCGATCTCCCGGGCAATGTCTCCATAGGAGCGTGTTCCCCCATAGGGTATGGTGCTCAGGGCTTGCCATACCCGGAGTTGAAAGGGTGTGCCCTTGGGGGCTAAAGGCAAGGTGAACTCCCGCCGTTTTCCGGAAAAATATTCCGCAAGCTGCCGGGACGCTTCCGCCAAAAGGGGAGAGGTCCCTTCTTGCCCCGGGCAGGGAAGTGTTCCAAAGTAGAGCCCGGTCAGGGCGCCCTTTTCTTCGGTGAGGGTCAAGGGCCCCACCGGGGACTGGACGTATAGAAACCGTTCCACAGGCCCTTCTCCTTTCCTTCCCCAAGTTTGCCGCGGGACTGTGCCCAGGTTTTGCCGTCCCTTGTAAATTCCAGTATACTATAGCTATTGGATTGTGGCAAGAACAAGAGACAAAAAATACGGCCATTGCGCTATGGGGAAAAACAATTTATAATGGGGAAAAACCACCGAGGGGGAAGACCATGTATTACGCTGACCTTCACATACATTCCCATTATTCCCGGGCCACCAGCCGGGACTGTGACTTGCCCCATTTGGAGCTGTGGGGGCGGCGGAAAGGGATCGCCCTGCTTGGCACAGGGGATTTTACCCACCCCGCTTGGCGGCAGGAGCTAAAGGAACAACTGGTTCCGGCGGAAGAGGGGCTTTACCAGCTAAAGGAAAGCCTTCGCCTGCCCTGTCAGGTGGCGGGGGAACAGATAGCTCCCCGGTTTCTTGTCACTGGGGAAATCAGTTCCATTTACAAACAGGGGGGAAAGACCCGGAAGGTGCACAATGTGATCCTGCTCCCCAGTCTGGAAGCCGCGGAAAAGCTGTCGGCCCGGCTGGAGCTGGTGGGTAATCTCCGCTCGGACGGGCGGCCGATTCTGGGGATATCCAGCCATGACCTGTTGGCCCTCACTTTGGATACCTGCCCCCAGGCCATGATGATCCCCGCCCACATTTGGACCCCTCATTTTTCCCTGTTTGGAGCGTTTTCAGGTTTTGATTCCCTGAAAGATTGTTTTGGAGATTTATCTTCCTATATCCGGGCGGTAGAAACTGGGCTTTCTTCCGATCCGCCCATGAACGGACGTGTTCCCCAGCTGGACCGGCTTCAGCTGGTTTCCCATTCGGACGCCCATTCTCCCCAGAAGTTGGGACGGGAAGCCAACGTGTTGGAGACGGAGCTTTCCTATCCGGCAGTTAAACGCGCTTTGGAAACAGGGGAAGGGCTTTGGGGTACGGTGGAATTCTTCCCGGAAGAGGGGAAGTACCATCTGGACGGCCATCGGAACTGTGGGATCTGCTTGACTCCGGAGGAAACCAGGAAATTCCACGGGATTTGTCCTGCCTGTGGAAAAAAGCTCACCATTGGCGTGGCCCATCGTGTGGAGGAATTGTCTGGGCGTCCCCAGGGAGAGCTTCGGTCCCGGGCGAAACCTTACGTCAGTCTGGTGCCATTGCCTCAGGTAATTGCCGCCTGCGTGGGGAGAGGGGAACAGACAAAAACGGTCCAGGGATTGTATGAGAACCTGCTTTCCCAGCTGGGAGCGGAATTTACCCTGCTGCGGGAGACCGACATTTCAGAGATTTCCCGTGTCGCTGGGGACGCTGTAGGGGAAGGGGTCCGCTGCCTGCGGGAAGGAAAAGTGGCTTGGAACCCTGGATTCGACGGGGAATACGGCACTTTGCGATTTTTGAAATAAGATCGGGAAAAACTGGGGTCTAGTCCCCTTTTGTGAAAAAAGAAAAGGCTGCCAATTGGCAGCCTTTTCAGGGAGGAAGAATGAAGTTTATCAAAAGTCCGCTCCCGGCTCTTGCCAGGATAGAGCTTGTACTCTCTGTTGACGAAAAAGAGTATAGCCCCAGGTTGTGACCAGGCTGTGAACGGAGAGAAAACTCTTTTTGAAGAATCACTCTTTGTAGATCAGGTCCTGCTCTTCCGGGTGCTTTTGGAACCAGGACACCGCGTAACTACAGGTGAGCCGGGTCTTTTTCCCCTGAGCCCGCAGCTCCTGAGCAGCGGCTTGGAGCAGCTGGGGGGCAATCCCTTGGCCCCGCAGGCTTTCGTCCACGTAGGTGTGATTGATATCGGCTATGCCGTCCTCGCCGGTGGGGAAGGTGACTTCCGCCAGCACTTTGTCGTTTTCTCCCAGGGCGTAAATCCGCCCTTCGCTCTTTTGAAATTCCATGAAAACAGCTCCTTTCCCGTTTTTCTTTTAGGCTACCTTATTTTTGCCCAAATGTCAAAGGAATTTGCAAGATACTTTGTTTCCTGCTACAATGGGGTGCGAACTCCTGTATGTTTATAGTATTTAGTTGTTATAGAAAGGATTTTGTCCTATGAAATGGTTTATTGCTTCCGACATTCACGGTTCGGCATTTTATTGTGAAAAGACTCTTTCCGCTTTTCTGCGGGAAGGGGCGGACCGGCTGCTGCTTTTGGGGGATTTGCTGTACCATGGCCCCCGGAACGATTTGCCCAAGGGGTATGCCCCCAAGGAAGTCATCGCCCAGCTGTCCCAAGTGAAGGAGAAGGTGTTCTGTGTCCGGGGAAACTGCGAGGCCGAGGTGGACCAGATGGTGCTGCCTTTCCCGGTGCTGGCGGAGTATTGCCTGTTAGAGCAGGCGGGGCATGTGGTGTTCGCCACCCATGGCCATCACTATAATTTGGACACTCCGCCCTTGCTTCAGCCCGGGGACGTGCTGCTGCACGGCCACACCCATGTTCCGGCCAAAGATCACAGCCTGGGCTTTTGGTATTTGAATCCCGGTTCGGTGTCCCTGCCCAAAGAGGACAGCCCCCACAGCTATATGACCATGGAAAACGGCCTGTTCCTTTGGAAAGATTTAGAGGGCGTGGAGTACGACCGGCTAGCCTTGTAATTCCTGGAGAAAGGAAGGATTCCACTGTGAAGAAGAAGCATGGGCTCCGGGTGGTGAAAGAGTCCCCCATCGAGGTGGAACGCCGCCGGATGTTGCAAACAGCTCTTGGGTATTTTCTTCCCGCCCCGAAAGCAGAGGAAGCTGCACAGGGCCTTTTGGATCGGTTTGGGGGATTTGAAGGGGTATTTTTAGCACCGGAAACAGAGCTTGCCCGGATTGTGGGAGAACAGGCCGCCCGGTATCTCCGCCTGACCACCGATTTGGCCAGGGCCTACCTGGAGGATCAGGGCAGGGGGCTGAAACGGGTGTATGACACGGCTTCCGCAGTGGAGCTGTTCCGGCCCAAGTTCATAAACCGTACCACAGAAGCCGTATGCCTGATGCTGCTGGACAGCCGTGGGCGGCTGCTTTACAACGACGTGTTGTCTGAAGGGTCCATCACAGCGGTGCCCATTTATATTCGCAGGCTGTTACAGCTGTGCATTTCGTACGACGCCCCAAACGTGCTTTTGGCTCACAACCACCCCAGCGGCAACGCGGTTCCGTCCAGGAATGACATGATCGCTACCCGCCAGGTGGAAATGGCCCTGGAAAGCATTGACGCCACCTTGAACGACCACATCATTTTCGCAGGGGACGACTATCTTTCCTTTGCCAAAACCGGCTGGCTGATTGCTTTGAAGCGGGAAGTGCGCCAGCATCGGAAAGACGAGCTGCGGGCTACCCGGGATGAGGAACGGGAGCTTCTTCAAGAGCCGTCGGAAGACGCTGGCGAGGATCCTGCCCAAGAGCCCTCTTGAAATTTGTTCGTGGTCAGTCCCCCTTTGGGATCCCGTTCCCAGAGGGGGATTTTTGCGTGGAAAAAACAGTTTGGCTGTTGAAATCCCTTGGACCGTGGTATACTAAATCTTGACAGATAGGTGGGGTTGTAGTAAGATGTTTTCCGAATAAACGTTCGTATCCATTGGGGACAAGAAGGGAGCGGTTGCGGTGAGCGTGGATCAGTTCGAGCTGGTTTCCAATTACCAGCCCACAGGGGACCAGCCCCAGGCCATTGACCAGCTGGTGGCGGGACTCCAGTCCGGCATGAAGGAGCAGACCCTTTTGGGTGTGACCGGCTCCGGTAAAACCTTTACCATGGCGAACGTCATCGCCAGGGTGAACCGTCCCACTTTGGTGCTGGCCCACAATAAAACGCTGGCCGCCCAGCTCTGTTCCGAGTTTCGGGAGTTCTTCCCCCACAACGCGGTGGAATATTTTGTGTCCTACTACGATTACTACCAGCCCGAAGCCTATATTCCTCAGACGGACACTTATATTGAAAAGGATTCCGCCATCAACGACGAAATCGACAAGCTGCGCCACAGCGCCACCAGCGCCTTGTCCGAGCGCCGGGACGTGATCATTGTGGCGTCGGTTTCCTGTATTTACAGCTTGGGCGACCCTATCGATTACCGCACCATGGTCATTTCCCTGCGTCCGGGCATGGAGCGTGACCGGGACGACTTGCTGCGGAAGCTGGTGGAGCTGCAATACGAGCGGAACGACGTGAATTTTATCCGGAATAAGTTCCGTGTCCGGGGAGACGTGGTGGAGATCTTCCCCGCCAATGCCACGGATAAAGCGGTGCGGGTGGAATTTTTCGGGGACGAGATCGACCGGCTCACCGAGTTTAACCCCCTCACCGGGGACACCATCTCCGAGCTGAAACACATCGCCATCTATCCCGCGTCCCATTACATTGTGCCCAAAGAAAAGATGGACAAAGCCATCCGGGACATTGAGCGGGAAATGGAGCAGCGGGTGGCCTACTTTAAAGAGGAAGGAAAGCTGATCGAGGCCCAGCGCATCGAGCAGCGTACCCGGTACGATATGGAGATGCTCCAGGAGATTGGGTTTTGCAAAGGGATCGAGAACTATTCCCGGGTGCTTTCCGGCCGGGAGCCGGGCAGTGCCCCCTTCACCCTGTTGGATTATTTCCCCGACGATTTCCTGCTGTTTGTGGACGAGTCCCATGTGACGCTGCCCCAGGTGCGGGGCATGTACGCCGGGGACCGGGCCCGGAAGGAAATGCTGGTCAACTATGGATTCCGGCTGCCTTCGGCCTTTGACAACCGGCCCTTGAATTTTGATGAGTTCTATTCCCATATCAACCAGGCGGTGTTTGTCAGCGCCACACCGGGGGATCTGGAGTTGGAAAAATCCGCCCAGGTGGTGGAGCAGGTCATTCGTCCCACCGGATTGCTGGATCCCAAGATCACAGTCAAGCCCACCGATGGTCAGATCGACGACTTGATTTCGGAGATCAACCTGCGGGTGGAGAAACAGGAACGGGTGCTGGTGACCACCTTGACCAAGAAAATGGCCGAGGACTTGACTTCCTACCTGGAAGGGTATGGGATCCGGGTGCGGTATATGCACCATGATATTGACACCGTGGAGCGTATGGAGATCATTCGGGACCTGCGGTTGGGCGAGTTTGACGTGCTGGTGGGCATCAACCTGCTCCGTGAGGGGTTGGATATCCCGGAAGTGTCTTTGGTGGCTATTTTGGACGCGGACAAGGAAGGATTCCTGCGCAGCAGCCGCAGCTTGATCCAGACCATAGGCCGGGCAGCCCGGAATGCCCAGGGCCAGGTGATCATGTATGCCGACGAGGTGACCCCCTCTATGGAGCAGGCCATCACGGAAACAGAACGCCGGCGGGCGATTCAGGAAAAGTATAACGAAGAGCACGGCATCATTCCCCAGACCATTCGGAAAGACGTGGCGGACATCATTGAGATTTCCTCTCACAAGGAAGACGGCAAGAAGAAAAAGAAGCGCTATACCCTGGCCGAGCGGCGGGAGTTGATCGCCAAGTATACCAAGGAAATGAAAGCCGCCGCCAAACTGCTGGAATTCGAGCATGCGGCGTACTTGCGGGATAAGATCAAGGAGCTGGAAGGAAACACACCCCCGGCGGGGAAGCGCAGGCTGCCCAAGCCTTGAGGCTGGGCCAGCTGGGCGGGGAAACTCAGGAAAGGACGTGGGGAAATGGGTTCCATGAAAGAGCGGGCGTGGGAAAAAGCGTTGGCCCAGCTGGCGCTGGATTACAATGCCCAGCCGGAAAATTTTCTCTCGGAAGGGAACGTCATTGTTTCCATGGCAGAGCTGCCCGGGCGGCGGAAGTACAGGGAAAAACCGCCCCTTTTCCAGATGGCTACCACCGGGCAGGGGGTGGTGATCTCAGCCCACCCCAGCCTTCACCAGGAACTGGAGCAGTGGGTGGGGGACAGCCAGGGCCATCGCCTGTTTGAATATTCCAAGCTGACGGAGCTGGATGGGATTCTGGCACCCCACGGCTGGAAGGTTTCCGGTGTGTTCCACATGTTTTTGCCGAAACGGGAATTTACAGCGGTTTCTCTGCCAAGAGGATTTTCTTTTCCGTGGTACGATGGGGAAACGGTGAAAAGCCTTTATCCCAACCGCCTGTTTCCCAACGCTATATCGGAGCAGGAAAATCCCCTGCGGCCGGACGTGATCGCCGTGGGCGCTATGGACCGGAATGAACTTGTGGCTTTGGCAGGCGCATCAGCGGACGGGGAAGAGCTGTGGCAGGTGGGGATCGACGTGCTGCCCGGATACCGGGGAAAAGGTTTGGGAAAAGCCCTGGTGTCGGCCTTGTGCGCCGGGATCGCCCAACAGGGGAAAGTACCCTTTTACGGTACGGCCCCGGCCAATCTCCATTCCCAAAATATCGCTGTGGGCTGTGGTTTCTTCCCGGCGTGGGTAGAGGTGACCACCCAGCCCATTGAAGAGCCGGTTGAAATTGAGGGGGAATCTGTATGAAACGGGAACTGGGAATCGCCCGATGTGGATTGGCCTGCTGCCTTTGCAGCGAGAATGATACATGCGGTGGGTGTGATTCTGGGGAATGCCCGGATCAAGACCGGTGTGAGAACCGGAAATGCTCGTTGGAAAACCACGTTTCCCACTGCTTCGCCTGTGACCAGGACTGTCGGAAAGGGCTGCTGTCCAAAATCAAGCCCTATGGATTTACGGTCTTTGCAAAACGGTATGGGGTAGACCAGCTGCTGGACTGTCTGGAGCGGAACGAGAAACAGGGCGTTGTGTATCATCGGGAAGGCATTTGGGGAGATTATGACACGTTTGACGAAGTGGAAGATTTGATCCGTTTCCTGAAAACAGGGGAACGGTAATCGAGAAATTGGAAGATGGGAAGGTATTTTGCATGAGTATCGATAAAATTGTGGTGCATGGCGCCAGAGAGCACAACCTGAAAAATATCGATGTGACGATCCCCCGGGACAAGCTGGTGGTGCTGACAGGGCTGTCCGGGTCGGGGAAATCCTCTTTGGCCTTTGACACCATTTACGCCGAGGGCCAGCGGCGGTATGTGGAAAGTCTTTCTTCCTATGCCCGCATGTTCCTGGGGCAGATGGAAAAGCCGGACGTGGATATGATCGACGGGCTTTCCCCGGCCATTTCCATCGACCAGAAAACCACCTCGAAGAATCCCCGTTCCACGGTGGGTACTGTGACGGAGATTTACGATTATCTGCGACTGCTCTACGCCCGGATCGGCATTCCCCACTGCCCTATCTGCGGGCGGGAGATCAAGCAGCAAACCATCGACCAGATCGTCGACCAGGTGCTTTCCCTGCCGGAGCGCACCAAGATCCAGATGCTGGCCCCTGTGGTGCGGGGCCGGAAGGGGGAGCACGTCAAAGAATTTGACGCCGCCCGCCGGTCCGGATTTGTGCGGGCCAGGGTGGACGGCCTGGTGTACGACTTGAACGAAAAGATCCAGCTGGAAAAAAACAAGAAGCACACCATTGAAATCATTGTGGACCGGCTGGTGATCAAAGAGGATATCCGTTCCCGCTTGGCGGATTCCATCGAAGTGGCGTCGGGGCTGACCGGCGGCATTGTGGTCATCAATGTGATTGACGGAGAGGACATCACTTTCTCCCAGAACTATGCCTGTCCGGAACATGGGGTCAGCGTAGAGGAATTGACCCCCCGCATGTTCTCCTTCAACAACCCCTTTGGGGCTTGCAAAAAGTGTACCGGTCTGGGGGTGTTTATGCGCATTGACCCGGAGCTGATCATTCCGGATAAGCGGCTTTCCATCAACAAAGGGGGATTGAAGGCCAGCGGATGGGCCATGGAAGGCAGCACCATTGCCGCCATGTATATGAAAGGTCTGGCTCAGCACTATGGATTCTCCCTGGACACGCCCATTGGGGAACTGCCTGACGAGATCGTGGATGTGCTGCTTTACGGCACCAAGGGGGAAAAGATCAAGCTGCGCCGGGAGAGCGAGTACGGCAGCGGCACCTATTCCGCGCCCTTTGAGGGGATTATCAACAACCTGGAACGGCGGTTCCGGGAAACCTCTTCCAGCTGGATCAAAGAGGAGATCGAAACCTATATGAGCGCCGTTCCCTGCGACGAGTGCCATGGCCAGCGCCTTTCGCCGGAAAGTTTGGCGGTCACGGTGGGCGGGATCAATATCAGCGCGTTTTGCGACAAGTCCGTGACGGAAGCTTTGGAATTTGTGGAAGGGTTGGAGTTGACCCAGCGGGAAAAGCTGATCGCTGCACCTATTCTCAAAGAGATCAAAGCCCGGCTGGGCTTCCTGCAAAGCGTGGGGCTGGAATACCTGACCCTGTCCCGTTCTTCCGGCACTCTGTCCGGCGGGGAAAGCCAGCGGATCCGTCTGGCTACCCAGATTGGTTCCTCGCTCATGGGGGTGCTGTATATTTTGGACGAGCCAAGCATCGGTTTGCATCAGCGGGATAATCACAAGCTTTTGAACACTTTGAAAAACCTGCGGGATTTGGGCAACACGGTGATCGTGGTGGAACACGACGAGGACACCATGCGGGAAGCGGATTACCTGGTGGATATCGGCCCCGGGGCGGGAGTCCATGGGGGAGAGGTGATCTTTGCCGGCCCGCCCAAGGAAATCGAGAAGTGCCAGGCTTCCCTGACAGGCCAGTATCTCAGCGGCGCAAGGCGGGTGGAAATTCCCGAAAAGCGCCGGAAAGGCAACGGCAAGTTCTTGGAAATCCGGGGAGCCGCCCAAAACAACCTGAAAAATATCAATGTGAAAATCCCTCTGGGAGAATTTGTGTGCGTTACCGGTGTTTCCGGGTCGGGCAAATCTTCCCTGATCAACGAGATCTTATATAAGAAACTGGCTTCCGAACTGAACCGCGCCCACGCTCACCCGGGCAAGCACAAGGAAATCCGGGGGCTGGAGCACCTGGACAAGGTCATTCAAATTGACCAGTCTCCCATTGGCCGTACTCCCCGTTCCAACCCGGCCACCTATACCGGGCTGTTCAACGATATCCGGGAGCTGTTTGCTTCCACCCAGGACGCCAAAATGCGGGGCTTTACCGCCAGCCGTTTTTCTTTCAATGTAAAGGGCGGCCGGTGCGAAGCCTGCCAGGGTGATGGTATTATCTGCATTGAGATGCACTTTTTACCGGACGTGTATGTGCCTTGCGACGTGTGTAAGGGCCACCGGTATAACCGGGAAACCCTGGAAGTGAAGTATAAAGGAAAAAATATCTACGACATTTTGGAGATGACCGTGGAAGAGGCCCTGGACTTTTTCCGGGATATTCCCAAGCTTGCCCGAAAGCTGCAAACCATTTACGACGTGGGGCTGGGATATGTGAAGGTGGGCCAGCCCGCCACCACCTTGTCCGGCGGTGAAGCCCAGCGGGTGAAGCTTGCCACAGAGCTTTCCCGGCGTTCCACAGGCAGAACCATCTATATTCTGGACGAACCTACCACTGGATTGCACATCGCCGATGTGCACCGGCTCATCGATGTGCTGCAACGTCTGGTGGACGGGGGAAATACGGTGGTGGTCATTGAACACAATCTGGATTTGATCAAGACCGCTGACCACATCATCGACCTGGGACCGGAAGGGGGCAACCGGGGCGGAGAGATCGTGGCCCAAGGCACACCGGAACAAGTGGCCAAGGTGCCGGAATCCTATACCGGCCAGTATTTGCGGCCGCTTTTGGAGAAATAACCAAGAAAGGGGAGAAAAATTTTTCTCTCCTTTTTTTATTTTCCTGTCAGATCCGCCGGGGAAAGGTGACTTCTTTAATAGAAGAAAATCTGGGCAATTCCGGACAGAGCGTCCGGCAGTTTGGAAAGGGGCGAGAATGGTGAAGGGTTTGACGGTTGTGTGGTTGAGTCTGCTGCTGTGTTTGGCGTCATTTTGTGGTTGCGGAGCGGAAGGCGGTGACCGGGCGGAAAACCCAGGTGCCGGGAAACTGTCCCAGGAAAGTTCGGTATCCCAGGAGTATCCAGAGTCTCAGGAGAGCCCGGCACCTCAGGAACAGGCGGATTCCCAAACACTCCCCCAGGAACCCAGCGCTCTCTTAGTGGAGTGCGGGGAAGTATCCCTGGATGCTTTGCGGGGAACTTTCAGCTGGTATGTGGAACAGGAAGACGGTACTGGGCAAGGAGTTTGTGCAGATAGTCCCCACCCTTTGGATATGGAGGGCCAGCTCCCCCAGCTCAACGGGGAAGGGAAAGCGGACCTTCGCTGGGAAGGCCCCGCTCCGGACCGGGTATCTGCCCTGTGTTGGCCCGACACGGAATGGGGGAATTACGACGCGGAAAGCCAGGAAGTGCCTTTGGAAGGGGAAGGATTTGTCCTGAAAGAAGGTGGCTGGATCTATGAAATTCAGGCGGAATGGGACAGTTGTGAGACCTGGGGCGGACAGGCTATCTATTTCTTTTATGGCATGGGATAAGCTTCTGTGAAACAAAAAGGGAGAGGGAAAACCTCTCCCTTTTCGTTTTACCTGCCCAAAACCCGGGTTTTTCTTGCGTTTTCTAAGGATTTCGACTATAATTGTTTACAATGTGTTCAACACCTCTGAGCTGGAATGGGATACAATAAATTCCGCGAAAGGGCGGTTGGACTCATTTTCCCTGTCCGTTTTGCAGGGAAAACGGCGGGGTGTCCCGTCAGAAAGGACAGCCCGGGCGGGTGGAATTGCGTATGTTCGGCTATGTGCGTCCCTTTAAATCGGAGCTGCTGGTGCGGGAATACGACCAGTACAAGGCGGCCTATTGCCAGCTTTGCAAAGCGCTGCAAAAGCACTACGGGCGGCTTGCTTCCTTTACCCTGAGTTACGACTGCACCTTTTACGCTTTGCTGATTCTTTCCACCCAGGAGACAAAACTTTCCCTGCGTCACGGCAGATGCGTGATGAATCCGCTGAAACGCTGTGATTTTCTAGAGTCCGATGGGGAAGCCTATCACAAGGCGGCGGCTCTTTCCGTGCTGCTGACGTATCACAAGCTTCGGGATAACTTGGAAGACGACAGCTTTTGGAACTCCTTTGGCAGCCGGATATTTTTGCCCTTTGTGTCACGGAAAGCAAAAAAAGCGGAAAAGGAATACCCTTTCCTGGCCCAGGAAGCCCAGCGGGCCATGGACGGCCAGCGGGAAGCGGAAGCTTCCGGGGGCGGCATGGACGCTTGCGCTGAGCCTACGGCCCGGCTTTTGGCGGCGCTGTTCCAGGAGCTTGCCCAGTGTGACCAAAGCCAGCGGGCGCCCTTGGAGCGGTTTGGCTATTTTCTAGGCCGGTGGGTTTACCTGATGGACGCTGCCGACGATTTGATGGACGATTTAAAAGAGAAAGCGTTCAATCCCTTTATTCCCAGACTGGGATTAGAGGGGAAAGAAGAGCTGACCCCCGAAGAGCGGAAGGCTGCCGATGAGGCGTGCAACCAGGCGCTGAACGCCACCGCCGCCCAGATGGTGTTGGCCTTCAACCTGTTGGATCTGGGGAATTTCGGGCCCATTCTGGAAAATGTAGTGTTCAAAGGGCTGCCGGAAATCCAGCGGGAGATCTTGTTTTTGCACATTCGGGAAAAGCGGCGGAAACGCCCTGAGCCGGAAGACCTGCGGTAAGCGGGGAACATTTGCCAAGAGGCCCTTTGGGCTTTTGCATAGATTTAGCATCAACAACCGAGGTATAAACAGTCCGCCCTGGGCGGATTCGCGGTAAAAAAGGAGAAACAGTGATGACAGACCCGTATAAAGTGTTAGGGGTTTCGCCCACCGCCACAGACGAAGAGATCAAGGACGCCTACCGGAAACTGGCCAAGAAGTACCACCCGGACCAGTACGCCGACAGCCCGTTAAAGGACCTGGCCGACGAAAAGATGAAAGAGATCAACGAGGCCTATGACACCATTACCGCCCAGCGGAAAGGCGGGGGGAACCGGAGCTATAACGGGGCTTACAACAATGTGGGCCAGAACGGGAATTCCGGTTTCAACGACGTGCGCAGCCTGATTATGTCTGGCCGGATCGCCGACGCGGAACAGATCCTCAATGGGGTGCCTCCGGAGCGGCGCAACGCCGAATGGTATTTCCTCAAGGGCTCGGTGCTTTACCGCCGTGGCTGGCTGGAAGAGGCCAAAGATCACTTTTCCAGAGCCTGCCAGATGGATCCGGGGAATCCGGAATACAGCGCGGCCTTGAACCAGGCCATGAATCAGGGCTCCGGGGTGTATGGCGGATACCGTCCCAACGCCAATATGAACGCGGGAAGCTGCAACTCCTGTGATATGTGCTCCACCCTGATTTGCGCCGACTGTTGCTGCGAGTGCATGGGCGGTGATTTGATTTCCTGCTGCTAAGGCGGGGAAACCGGCTGGGAAAGGAGACAGAGGCGTGTGAAAAATTCCATGAAGCTGGCGTTTTGCGGTGTGATGGCAGCGCTCTCCACCGTTCTCCTGTTTTTGACGGGAGTGGCCCCCATGGCCACCCTGGCACTGCCTGCCATTGCCGGGTGCTTGCTGATCCCCGTAGTGGTGGAAGCGGGGCTTTCCTGGGCAGTGGGCGTGTATGGCGTGTGCAGTGTCCTTTCTTTCCTGCTGGCCCCAGACCGGGAAGCCTTCTTATTTTATCTGTTGTTTTTCGGCCATTATCCGGCGCTGTTCGCCGTGTTGGGGCGGATTAAAAACAGGGTGCTCCGGTATATTGCCAAGTTGCTGGTGTTTAACGCCGCGGTGGCGTTGGAAGTGCTTCTTTCCATTTACGTGTTGGGAATCCCGTTGGAAACCCTCTCCATTTTAGGCCCCATTGGCCCGGTCGTGTTGCTGGTTTTGGGAAACGGAGTATTTGTGGTGTACGATTTGGCACTGGAAGGGCTGATTGTCCAGTATTTGCACAGGCTTCACCCCCGGTTGGGGAAGATTCTGAAAGGAAAATAAAAGACAGGGGCTGTCGCTGTATGGGCGGTGGCCCCCGAATTGTGTTACCAGCGAGGGAAAGAGTTGCTTCGCCCGTGCCGGCGAACAGGCGTGCAACACGGTGGGAAGGGCTGTTCGCTTGGGGCATTTTTCAGGAAAAGGAAGCTGTTTTTCTTGGTATATAAGGCGCACTGCAAGAGGCTGTTTTGCAACGCGTCTTTTTTGATATCCTGGTATTTTGAAATTTCGAAAAATAATCTTGCAAAATTGGGCTTAAAATAGGGGAGATTCTTAAGAATCCCTTGCTTTTTGCAAGAGAAAGCCGTAGAATGAATGAGATATTCCATTACGCGGTAAACCCTTTCGAGAGGGTGACAGGAAAGGAAGGAAGAAAATGAACAGCCAGCTATCCGAGCGGATCCGCCAGCACAGCGCCAATTTCTCCAAAGGCCAGCGAATGATCGCCCGGTATATTGAAGAACATTCCGACAAAGTGGCGTTTATGACGGCATCAAAGCTGGGGGCTACCGTGGGGGTCAGCGAATCCACCGTGGTGCGGTTTGCAACAGAGATCGGATACTCGGGCTATCCGGCGCTGCAACAGGCCATGCAAGAGGTGATCCGCAGCAAGATGACCAGTGTTCAGCGGTTGGAGAGAACGTCCAGAAATATTGAAACGCGAAAACTTTTGGACGCTGTAGTGGACCAGGATATTGACATTTTGAAGCGGACCAAGGAAAATGTAGATCAAGAGGCTTTTTACCGGGCGGCGGACGCTTTGGTAGGAGCCAAAAAGGTCTACGTGCTGGGCGCTGGAAGCTCTTTGGCTCTGGCCACGTTTTTGGCTCATTACCTGCGGCTGGTGTTTGACACGGTGCATCTGGTGGAAGCCACCAGCGAAGCCACCATACTCCAGCAGATGGTGCGCATCGGGGAAGGGGACGCTGTGATCGCCATCAGTTTCCCCCGGTACTCGAAAAAGGCCGTGAAAACCATGAAATACGCCTCTTCCCAGAAGGCGACCACTGTGGCCATCACCGACAGCCCCCTGTCGCCTCTGGCCCAGTACGCTTCCCATGTGTTGCTGGCCCGCAGCGACATGGTGTCCTTTGTGGATTCCCTGGTAGGGCCGCTGAGCATTATCAATGCCCTGATCGTCACCGTGGCCATCAAGAAAAAGGACGAAGTGGCGGATACCTTGCGGAAAATCGAGGACATCTGGGACGAGTATGGCGTGTATGAAAAAGTAGATGAGAAGGGCAGCTGAAGCCATTGGAACAATTTGACGTCCTTGTGGTGGGCGGCGGCGCTGCCGGCTTGATGGCTGCCGGAATGGCAGTGAGCCGGGGAAAATCCGTGTGCCTCTTTGATAAGAATAAGGTCTTGGGCAGGAAAGTGCGCATCACCGGGAAAGGCCGGTGCAACGTGACAAACCACTGCCCGGTGGAAGACGTGGTGGCGGCCTGCCCGCGGGGCGGGAAATTCCTCTATGGAGCCCTGTCCGCATTTTCTCCGGAAGATACCATGGCTTTTTTGAGGGATTGGGCGTACCTTTGAAAACAGAACGGGGGCGGAGAGTCTTTCCAGTTTCAGACAACGCCCACCACATCGCCGACGCCTTAGAGCGCTACGCCCAAGGCGCCAAGGTAGCCCGGGAACCGGTGACGGAAGTTTTGACGGAAGAGGGCCACGTGACCGGGGTGCGGGCCGGAAAAAGCGTTTACCGGGGAAATTCGGTCATCTTGGCCTGTGGTGGCGCGTCCTATCCAGGCACTGGCTCCAATGGGGACGGATTCCGGCTGGCTGCTGCCTTGGGGCACACCATTGTGGAACCTGCCCCTTCCCTGGTGCCCTTGGTGGAACGGGGGGATTGGTGCCAGCGTATGATGGGCCTTTCCCTGCGCAATTGCGGTGTTTGGGTGACAGCCAAGGGAAAAAAGAAACCGGTTTACAAGGATTTTGGGGAATTGCTGTTCACCCATTTTGGCCTTTCTGGGCCTACGGTGCTGAGCGCTTCTGCCCATTTGCGGCCCATGGAGCCGGGAAAGTACACCTTTCATATCGATTTGAAACCGGCCTTGGAGATCCAACAGCTGGATGCCCGGCTGGTCCGAGAATTGGAAGCGCATAAAAATAAAATTTTCGCCAATTCTTTGGAAGAGCTGCTTCCTCAGAAGATGATCCCGGTCATTGTGGAACGCAGCGGCATTCCGGGGGAAACCCGGTGCCATTCCGTGACAAAAGAGCAGCGCCACAGCTTGGGCGCTTTGCTGAAAGATTTCCCTGTGGAGATCGAAGGGTTCCGGCCCATCGCAGAAGCCATCGTCACCGCGGGCGGTATCAGCTTGAAGGAAGTCAGCCCCCAGACCATGGAATCTAAATTGGTGAAAGGTCTCTATTTCGCTGGGGAGATCCTGGACGCCGACGCTTACACAGGGGGCTATAACCTGCAAATCGCTTTTGCCACCGGCAGGTTGGCGGGAATGCACGCGGGAAATGGCGAAAGCACCGGGCAGAAGTAAATACGGCGTCTTATATGGGTTCGCGGCTGCAATGGCAGCCCTGCCGGGGATGCCCCAACAGGTGAAAGACCAGAACAGCCGAAGCGGACTATGGAAAATGAGGTGTATAGAAAATGTTTGCAGTTGCGATCGATGGCCCCGCCGGGGCAGGAAAGAGCAGCGTTGCCAAGGCGGTTGCCAAGCAGCTTGGATTTGTCTATGTGGATACGGGAGCGCTGTACCGCACCATTGCCCTGTACGTACTGCGTCAGGGGGTGGATCCCCATGACGGGACGGCTGTGGAAGGGTTGCTGCCGGAGATCCACATTGGCATGGAGTACACGGAACAGGGTCAGAAAATGGTGCTGAACGGGGAAGACGTGACCGGTCTGATCCGTACCCCAGAGGTATCCATGGCCACATCGGCCTGTTCGGCCATTCCGGCAGTGCGGGCTTATTTGCTGCAACTCCAGCGGGACTTGGCGGAGCAGAACAATGTGTTGATGGACGGCCGGGATATTGGGACGGTAGTGCTGCCCCATGCCCAGCTGAAAGTATTCCTGACAGCTTCTCCAGAAGAGCGTGCCCGGCGCCGGGTGCGGCAGCTGGAAGAAAGCGGTCAGAAGGCGGATTATCAATCCATTCTACGGGACATTGAACAACGGGACTATCAGGATTCCCACCGGGAGACCGCGCCCCTGCGGCCGGCGGAGGATTCTGTGCTGCTGGACACCAGTGACGATAGCTTTGAGCGGTCGGTAGAACGGCTGGTGGAGCTTGTCCGGGAGCGGCTGTAACGCTTCCAACAAATTGGGTTTGGGAAAATGAATGATGGAAGGAGTCGGTGTGGGTGAACGAAGAGCGGGACTATACGCCAAAACGGAAAAATGGGCTCTATTTTATAGGGCAGATTCTTCTGTGGGGGTATTTTCACCTGGTATTCCGAATGAAAGTGGTGGGAGCTGAGAACGTTCCCAAAGAAGGTCCGGTGCTGTTGTGCAGCAACCACCTGGCCAAACGTGATCCGGTACTTTTGGGGCTTTCCCAGAAGCGCCAGGTATTTTACATGGCCAAAGAAGAGCTGTTCCAGAACAAGTTTCTGGGCGGGTTGTTCCGCATGCTGGGAGCGTTCCCGGTGAAGCGGGGAACCGGCGGCAGCGACGCTTTGGAGGACGCCTACGCGTTGCTGAAACAGAACGGCGTGGTAGGGGTGTTCATCGAAGGACACCGTTCCAAGGACGGCAGGCTGCAAAAGCCCAAGACAGGCGCCGCCCTGCTTGCCTATGAGACAAAATCCCCTGTGGTGCCGGTGTGCATCACCGCTGGGGACGGCAAACGGCCTGGGCCTTTCAAGCGGACTATGATCCGTTTTGGCAAGCCCATTTCTCCGGAAGAACTGAACATCAAAGACGATTCCAGCATGCAGCTACGCCGGGCCAGCCGCACCATTATGAGCTATATCGCCGACCTGCGGGCGGAATCCCTGAAAGCTTTGGGGCTGCCCCCGGACCCTGTGCCGGAATCTCCCAAGCAGGAGGCGCCTCATGAAGGTTGAAGTCGCTTCCACTGCCGGATTCTGTTTTGGCGTGGACCGGGCGGTGAATACGGTTTACAAGCTGTTGGAAGAAGGAAAACTGGCGGCTACCCTGGGGCCCATCATCCACAATCCCCAGGTGATCGCTGATTTTGCGTCCCGCGGGGTGAAGATTGTGAACACCCCGGAGGAAACCCCGCCTGGGTATACCCTGGTGATTCGTTCCCACGGGATCCCCCGGGATGCGGAAGAGAAAATCCAGGCTCTGGGGCTGCCCTATGTGGACGCTACTTGTCCTTTTGTGAAAAAAATTCACAAGCTGGCGGAACAATCTGGTGAGGAAGGAAAAGTCTTTCTGTTGGCGGGAGACAAGGACCACCCCGAAGTGCAGGGAATTTTGGGAC
>DXXH01000021.1:5392-32366 GCA_019416395.1 Clostridiales bacterium | reverse complement strand
GCACCGCCCGGGCAAAGGAAATCAGCTGTTTTTCCCCGGTGGAGAGCTGGCCGCCGCCCTCGCCCACGTCGCTGTCGTAACCCTGTTCCATGTGGGTGATAAACTCATGGGCGTTGACCATTTTCGCTGCGGCCACCACTTCCTCGTCAGTGGCGTCTAGCCGGCCGTACCGGATATTCTCCTTCACCGAGCCGGAAAACAGATGGGGCGTTTGCAGCACATAGCCGATATTGCTGTGCAGCCACAGCATGCTCCGTTCCCGGTAATCTTTTCCGTCAATGAGTATCCGTCCTGCCGTGGGCTCGAAGAACCGGCAGGCCAGGTTTACCAGGGTGGATTTCCCCGCCCCTGTTTCCCCCACAATGGCCACGGTGGTCCCCGCCGGCACTTCCAGGCTGAAATGCTCCAGCACGTTTTCCGTGCCGTCCGGATAGCGGAAGGAAATGTCGTCAAAGGTGATGCGGCCAAGGAGCGGCTCCCAGTTTTCCCGCTTGGGGTCAAAGGAAGTGCCGTACTTCTCGATGACTTCCGGGGTGTCGGTGATCTCCGGCTGTAATTCCAGCAGAGCCGACACCCGCTCGATGTTGGCCTGGGTGGCAATAAAGTTGGAAATGGTCCGGGCCAGGGTCTGTACCGGGTCGGCGATGCCCAGGGCAAAGCTGGTGAAGACGGTCAGCTCTCCGATGCCGATGGTTCCCCACAGCACCATGGTGCCGCCGCCGGTGATGACAAAGGCCACGGCAAGAGCTGTTAAAAAGCCGATGATAGGCACGTACACAGCGTTTAAAAGCACGGCCCGGACGGTGGTTTCCCGCATGCGGCTGGTGACTTCCTGGAAAGCGGCGGTGTTTTTGTCCTCGATGACCAGGGTCTTAGAGGTTTTAGCCCCGGAGATACCCTCGTTGTAGTGGCGGGTGATCTCCGCGTTGATGCGCCGCACCTGCCGGTTGATTTTCAAAATCCGCTTTTGGAAGTAGAGGGTCAGCAGGGCAATCACCGGCACCACCACGATCACCAGCAGCGCCAGCCGCCAGTTGATGGACAGCATGACCACCATGGACCCCAGCACGTAGGCGGCACTCCAGAAGATGTCCACCAGGCTCCAGGCGAACACGGTGCCGATCTTGTTGGTGTCACTCATCACCCGGGCCATAATGGTGCCTACGGGAGTGGTGTTGTAATAGGAAAAGCTCAGGGTTTGCAAATGGATAAAGAGCTTCTTTTTCAAGTCCCGGCCCAGGTACATTTCCACTTTTAAAGCGGCCCGGGCGAAGATCATGGTGCTGATCATCTGAACCAGCACCACGGAGAAATACTCCAGGGCGAACCGGGTGACCCCATGGCTGGTGGCGGGGGTGACGAAGGTGTCCACCGCATAGCCGGAAAGCAGGGGGTAGGCGATATCGCAGGCGGCGCTGGCCAGCATGAGGACCACGATGACCACCATGGTTTTGGAGTAGGGTTTCAAAAAGGGGAGCAGTTTCGCCCAGATTTTCAGGGAAGAAAACCGGCCCTTTTGATTGCGCAGTTCAATCTGTTCCATGTCCATAAAGAAATACCTCGTTGTATTGTAACGCTGCAAAGCAATGCTTTGTATGTAAGGCTGTAAGACTCTGCCTTACCAAACTACAGCCGTTGAAAAGGCTGGCGAAACTTTTATTGTTCGCTGGCGCCGGCGCTCTGCATGTCGTAAATCCGCTTGTAAATTCCCTCTTGGTGGATCAGCTCCTGATGGGTGCCCAGCTGGGAGACCCTGCCGTGGTCCAGCACCAGAATCTGGTCGGCGTTCATCAGGGTGGTGATCCGGTGGGCGATCAAAATGGTGGTGCCGCGGACGTTTTTCCGGATGGATTGGCGGATTTTGGCATCGGTTTCCATGTCCACCGCAGAAAGGGAATCGTCAAACACCTTGATGGGGGTGTCCTGCATGAGCATACGGGCAATGGCCACCCGCTGTTTCTGTCCGCCGGAAATGGTCACGCCCCGCTCGCCAATGGGCGTTTCGTAGCCCTGGGCGAAGTTTTCGATGGCGTCGTCGATCACCGCCAGCCGGGCAAAGTGGCGGACTGTTTCCAGGTCGGCACGAGCGGCGCCGTCGGCAATGCTCTCCCGGAAGCTCTTGGAAAAAAGGAAGGGCTCCTGCAAGACAATGCCGATGTTTTTCCGCAGATAGGAAAGCTCAATGTCCCGGATATCCACTCCGCCGATGGTGATGGAGCCGTTTTCCCGGGGCAGCTCATACAGCCGGTCCAACAGGTACATCAGGGTGGATTTCCCCGACCCGGTGGCCCCCAGCACGCCGAAAGTGGTGCCGGCCTTGATGGTGAAGCTCACATTGTGGAGCACGCCGCCCTCGCTGGAATTGTACCCAAAGCTCACGTCCTGGAAGACAATGTCCCCGTCCATGGGGGGACGTTTGGGATCCTGGCAGTTTTCCTCTTCCTGGGCGTCCAGAATGTCGAAGAGACGGGTGGCGCTGATGGAGGTCTTGCTCAATTCCGCCAAAAGCCGCCCCAGGTTCCGGGAAGGCCATACCAGCATGGAGTTGTAGGCGGTAAAAGCCAAAAATTCCCCTTCGGTCAAGCCGCCCCGCTCCACGAAGAAAATCCCCGCCACGATGATGACCAGCACCTGAAACCCGGCGAAGAAATCCCCCAGGCCCCAGTTGAAGCCCATCACCTTGCCAAGGCGTACCCACAGGTTGGTGAATTCCTCGTTTTTCTCGTTGAAACGGTCGATTTCATACCGCTCCCGGCCAAAGGCACGGACCACCCGCACGCCGGTCAGGTTCTCCTGGACTAGGGAGGTGAGCCGGCCCTCGCTTTCGTCGGCGTCCTGGAATTTTTTCCCGGTGATAATGTAAAACACCAGAGAAGAACCCATGACCACCGGCACAAAGCAGGTGACGATCAGGGACAGCTCCACGTTCATGGCGAACATCAAAACCAGGGAAACCACGATCAGCAGCACGGTGCGGATACATTCCATCAGCTGGTCGCTGACAAAGTTGCGGATCAAGTCCACGTCCTGGGTGCAGCGCTGGATGATGTCCCCGGTCTGGTGGGAGTTGTGCCAGGCGTAGGGCAGATGCTGAATGTGGTCGAACAGGGTGTCCCGCACCCGGGCCACCGTGCCTTCGCAGGCGCGGGCCAGGTTCATGCGGGAAGAATAGTTGGACAGCCCGGCGATGGCGGCGAACAGCAGGGACACAAGGGCGCAGATCACAATATTCTGGCGCAGTGTTTCCCTGCCGCCAATGGAGTTGATCCAATCCACCAAAAAGCCGGGAAGGTTAAAGGGCGTGTCGTTGATGACGGAATCCACGGTGACGCGGATCACCTGGGGTGTCATGTAGTTTGCCACCACGGCCACCACCACCATGATTACCGCCACAAGGAATTTTCCCCGGAAGCCCTTGGTAAAGGGGAAAAATCGCAGGATGTTTGATTTTTTTGGGGTTTCTTGATTCATAATACACCTCAGAGGGGCATACCCCCCAACGAAAATAGCCGGAAAAGAATTCCGATAAAAAAGGGACGGCAGACCTTCAGGCCTGCCGTCCCTGCGCGGCGAAATAAGCCGGGGGGTATGCCCCGGCGTTCCGGCCTGATTCAATCAAAAGCGGGCCGCAACGTACAGCCGGCTTTTGAGGCGGACACGCTTCACGGCGGCGTATCCTGAGCAATGACGGTTAAATCCACTCTACCATGGCCTATAGAAAAAGTCAATCAGTTTTTTCCGGAACGTAAAAAACATTTTGGAGAAAAACCGCCAAAACAAACACTCTGCTCTTGTAATTTCAAAATATGAGGTTTATAATATAGTTACATCTAGTTTTTAAAACAATGTAATATAAATTTTGACAAACCGAAAGGGTGAACAATATGGATTATACAGCAGCGGGACGATACACCATGAGACAGCGGAAAAACGCTTTCCGCATGGAAAAAAGGCGGCTGCTGGGGCTGCCCCGGTACACCCTGGGAGAGGAGATCTTCTCTTCCGTAAGTCATGGGGTATCGGCTTTATTCGCGGTGGGGGCGCTGGTGTTCCTGCTGGTGACCTGCCGGAAAACCCCGGTGACGGTGGCTTCGGCGGCGGTCTATGGGGGAACCATGACCTTGCTTTACACGGTTTCCACCCTGTATCACAGCCTGGGGCTGAACCGGGCCAAGGTGGTGTTCCGGTCCCTGGACCACTGCACCATTTTCCTGCTCATCGCCGGCACCTATACCCCCATCACCCTGGTATGCCTGGGCGGGTGGAAAGGCTGGGCCATGTTTGGCCTGGTGTGGGCCGCCGCCGTGGTGGGAGTGATTTTAAACGGGGTGAGCGTGGAACGGTTTAAGAAAGTGTCCATGGCCTGTTACCTGGCCATGGGCTGGGTGGTGGTGCTGGCCATGGGAGATTTTTACCAGGCGGCCAGCCCCCGGACGTTTTGGTGCCTGCTGGGGGGTGGGATCCTGTACACCCTGGGGGCAGGGCTTTACGCCGTGGGGAAAAAGGTCCCCTATATGCATTCGGTGTTTCATTTGTTTGTGCTGGGAGGCAGCGTGCTGCACACGGTGAGCGTGTGGGGGATTCTGAGATAAGCGCTCGGAGAGAAGCGGCGGAAACTGACTGCCGTCCGGGCAAAAGCGTCTGGGCCCATTGCGGGTCCGGGCGCTTTTTTTGCAGCTTGGAGGTCCCTTTCTCCCACTTGGTTTTGGTCCTCTTGCGGGGGAAAATCCGGTTTGCTATACTGGGGTTGCAGCTGCGGAAAGGAGCGGTGATATGAGGATTATTGTGGAAGAGGACCCTGCCCTCAAGGAAACAGAGGTGGTGATCCGCTGCAAGGAAACCACGCCCCAGGTGATGGGAATGCTGGCAGCTCTCCGGTCGTTTGACCAGCGCCTGACCGGGGACCGGGAGGGACAGACGTACCTTTTGGATGCGGGGCAGGTGCTTTACATTGAGTCTGTGGACAAACGCTCTTTCCTCTATACGGCCGAAGGGGTGTATGAAACGTCCCTGCGGCTTTACGAGCTGGAGGAGCGGCTGGGCTCGTGGGATTTTATACGGGCCAGCAAATCGGTGATCGTGAATTTTGGGCGGGTGCAATCCATACGCCCCGATCTGGGCAGCCGATTGCGGCTGACCATGGAAAATGGAGAAGTGGTGGGGGTTTCCCGCCAGTACGCCCCGGCGGTCCGGAAGAAGCTGGGCATGGAAAAAGAGAAAGGAAGGGACCAGAGATGAAAAAAATGGTGGAAAATCTGCCCCAGTTGTTGACCAATCTATGCGTATCCTTTACCATAGCGGTTCTGGTGTATACAGCCTTTGATTTACCAAAGGAAACCATGCGCCGGGCCACGGTGTATGAGCTTTTGCTGATCTGTGTGGTAGCCACCGCACTGCAGTACGTGTTCTTTTCCGGAAATGTGGTCAGGCGCCTTTCCTACCTGTGGAGAATGGTGGTGTTCGCCTTACTGCTGTTGCTCACAGTGGCTGCCTGTGCCCTGGTTTTCCAGTGGTTCCCTGTGGATCAGGCGGCAAACTGGCTGATATTCCTGGGATGCTTTGTGGGCGGGTATCTTGTCATCGCCCTGGTGTTTGAGGCGGGGTTCCGCCTGCGCCGCCGTGTGTACGACGACGCTCTGGGACGGTATAAACAGAACCGGCAAAAGTGAGGTTCTTTGCCAGGCAGGCTTTTTTCGGGCATGAATGGACGGTTGGAAGACTATACTGTACCAAGGAATGAGGAAAGGAGCCGTTTCCCATGGCTGAAATCCACTTGGAGCTGCCTGGATTCCAGGCACTGTTTGTCCCCACGGCGGGAATGGCTGCTGGCATAGGCAGGCGGCAGGTGGCCGGACATGATTGAACTCTTATCCCGCCTGCTGTGGGGCTGGCATGTGCTGCTGCTGATCCTGGCCGTGGGTGGATATTTCACCTGGGCCACCGGGTTTTACCAAATCCGCTGCCTGGGACGGTGGCTCAAAGCCGCCCTGGGCCGTTCGGCCGGGGAGAAGGGGGCGGTGTCTTCCTTCCAGGCGTTGACCGCCGCCCTGGCCGGGTCCATTGGGACCGGAAATATCGTTGGGGTGGGCCTGGCCATTACAGTGGGCGGTCCAGGGTCCCTGTTCTGGATGTGGGTGTCCGCCCTGCTGGGCATGATGACCATCTACGGGGAAAACTATCTGGCCGCCCGGCACCGGGAAGCCCCCGGCGCTCTGGGGTACATTCGCCGGGCAGGGCGGTGGGGGAAACAGCTGGCCGCCCTTTACGCCGTGGGCTGCTGCCTGAGCTCCCTGTGTATGGGCAACATGGCCCAGACAAACGCCGCTGCCGCCACTTTGGAAAGTTTGGGCCTGCCTGTGGGAGCTGCCGCTGCGGCCATGGGGATCCTGGTGTTTTTCGTGGCCAGGGGCGGGCTGGCCCTGGGGGTGAAGATCACCCAGCGGCTGGTGCCCTTTATGACGCTGGTATTTTTTGCCGCTTCCTTAGGGGTGCTGTGGGTGTTCCGGGAAAATATTCCCCGGGCCATGGACAGCATTTTCCAAGGTGCCTTTTCCTTCCGGGCAGGGGCCGGCGGCGTGGCGGGAGCGCTGCTTGCCCTGCGTACCGGGGTCTCCCGGGGGGTGTTCACCAACGAGGCGGGGCTGGGAAGCTCCGCCTTCGCCTATGAGGGTGTGGAAGGCCGTTCCCCCGAGGAACTTGGCTGCCTGGGAATTTTCCAAGTGTTCGCGGATACCATAGTCATGTGCACAGTGACGGGGCTTTGCATTTTGTGCTGCCGTTCTCCCATGCTGGAAGGCGCCCAGCTCACCTTTTACGCCTATGAAAGCGCCCTGGGGCCTGTGGGCGGGAAAGCGGTGTCCCTGTGTACGGCGCTGTTCGCGCTGGCCACGCTGGTGGCCTGGTGCTGCTATGGCCGTGAGGGCTTGTTTTACCTGACCAAAGGCAAAGGGAAAAACGGGTATGCCCTGGCGGCGGGAGCAGCGGCGGTGCTGGGGTGCTTTCTGCCTTTGGGGGCGGTGTTCCAGCTGGGGGACGCCATGAACGGGCTGATGGCCTTGCCCAATGTGTTCGCTTTGTTCTGGTTGCGCAGGGAATTGACGGGGGGACAAAGGAGAAAGATTTCATAAATTTTATGAAAAGAACTGGTATTTTTTCTGGTTTAATGGTAGAATAGCCCTAGCGACTCCCCCCATCGGGCAGATCTTGAATCGGCCGGGCAAAGAGGCATTGGCCTCACCCGTGCCGGGAAAGGCATGGTACTTTATGAAACTGATTCTTGCGATTGTGAGCAATGACGACAGTGGCGCGGTTTCCTCTGCGCTGACCCGCGAAGGCTTTTCCGTGACCAAGCTGGCCACTACCGGCGGCTTTTTGATGGCAGGCAACACCACCTTCATTTCCGGTGTGGAAGACGATAAAGTGGACGCTGTCATCGGGATCATCGCCAAATATTCCAGCCGGCGCACCCAGATTGTCCCCAGCACCTCTACCATGGAAGTGGGCATGTACTCTTCCTTCCCGGTAGAAGTGACGGTAGGCGGTTCCACCATCTTCGTGCTGAATGTGGACCGCTTTGAGAAGGTCTGATGGAATTCCCTGGTTTTCTGGGCAACGCTCCCGTGAAGGCGGCCTTATCCGCAGCCTTTGCCGCGGGGCGTTTTCCCCATGCCCTGTTGTTTCAGGGGGAACCGGGCTGCGGCAAGCGCACCTTTGCCAAGCTGGTAGCCCAGGCCCTTGTCTGCCGTGATAAGGACCATGCCCCTTGCGGGGTATGTCCCGCCTGTGTGCGGGCGAAAGCCGGTTCACATCCCGATATCCGCGTGGTGGAAGGGAGCGGGGCGACCCGCTCCCTTACTGTTGACCAGGTAAAGGAGATCACCTCGGACGCTTACCGGGCGCCGGAAGAAGCGGACGTCAGCGTGTACCTGCTGTTTTTGGGCAGCCGCACCCTGGAGCCCGCTCAGAACAAGCTGCTCAAGCTCATTGAGGAGCCGCCTGCCCATGGGGTGTTTCTTTTGGTGTGCCAGTCGGCGGAACAGCTGCTGCCCACCATACGCAGCCGGGTGCAGAGCTTTACACTGCTCCCTCCCAGCGAGGAAGAGGCCGCCGCCTATGTGGCTGCCCGGACAGACGCGCCGGAAGAGAAAGTCCGGGAGCTGGCCACCTTGTGCGGGGGGAATATCGGCCGCATGCTCCAGGAGCTTGCCGGCGGGGACGAGGCCAAGGCCTTTTCCATCGCCGTGGCCATGGCCCAAGGGCTGTTGGAACCGGGGGAGCACAGCCTGCTGTTGGCGGCGGCTCCCTTGCAGAAAGACCGGAATTTGTTCCGGGAAGTGCTCACCCGGCTGGGAATGATTTTCCGGGACGGCTTTGTGCTGCGGGCCGGGGGGAATTCGGTGCTGGGCGGCGCTCCGGAACTGGCGGACAAGCTGGGGGCCCTGCCCATCAAGCAGTTGGCACTGCTGCCGCCCCTGGTGGAAGAGTTCCGCCAGAAATTGGACCGGAACGCCAATATGGGCCTTTTGGTGACGGATTTTTGTGTCCGCCTGCGGGAAGCGTCCGGGCGGTAAGCCAGGTCCGGGGCGGGACAACTGCCGGAGCCCTGCGGGGATCCGGTTTGGAAAGGAGGTATGCGCATGGCAGAAGTGATTGGCGTGCGTTTTAAGAATACGGGAAAAGTGTATTATTTCGACCCCCAAGGGGAACAGCTGGAAAAGGGCGCTATGGCCATAGTGGAAACCGCCCGGGGTTTGGAGTGCGGGGAAGTGGCCCTGGAAAACCGGGAGGTCAGTGACGAATCCATTGTCCAGCCCTTGCGGAAGCTGGTCCGCCAGGCCACCAAAGAGGACCTGCATAAAGTGGAAGAAAACAGGAAAAAGGAAAAAAGCGCCTTCAAAGCCTGTGAGAAGAAGATCGCCGAGCGGGGCTTGGAAATGAAGCTGGTGGACGTGGAGTACACCTTTGACAACAGCAAGATCCTGTTCTACTTCACTGCCGATGGCCGGGTGGATTTCCGGGAGCTGGTGAAGGATTTGGCGGGCATGTTCCGCACTCGCATTGAACTGCGCCAGATCGGCGTGCGGGACGAGGCGAAAATGCTGGGGGGCATGGGCATTTGCGGACGGCCCTTCTGCTGCGGCTCCTTCCTGGGGGGCTTTACGCCGGTTTCCATCAAGATGGCCAAGGAGCAGGGGCTTTCCCTGAACCCGGTGAAGATTTCCGGGGCTTGCGGCCGGTTGATGTGCTGTTTGAAATACGAGCAGGAAGCCTACCAGGACCTGCTGCGTTCCACGCCCAAAGTAAACGCCCTGGTGTCCACTCCCGACGGCAAAGGAGTGGTCATCGAGCAGAACCTGCTGACCCGGAAGCTGACTGTGCGCCTGGACAAGGACCCGGAAGGTGCCCCCAAGGTGTTCAAGGTCAGCGAGGTAAAGGTGCTGCGGGACGGGAAAATCAAGGTGGACCGGAAGGAACTGGAAGAGCTGAAAAAGCTGGAAGAGACTTGATCTTCCCGGCTGTTTCGGGCGGCGTCCCCAAAAGCGGATTGGAAAATGATTTGCCCCATGGACTGGTGGGAGAACGGGCTCCTTCCAGGCATGGGGTTTTGCTTTGGAAAAGGTTTTCCATGGGAATTCCAGTGGAAAGGGAAAAAACCATTGCATTTTTGATAAAATGTGTTAAAATGGACATGAAAATCTAACAGGAGGTGTTCCTCATGCCTTATGTCATCAGCGACGAATGTATTTCCTGCGGCGCTTGCGCCGGCGAATGCCCCGTTGGAGCTATCTCCGAGGGCGACGGCAAATATGTGATCGATCCCGATACCTGCATTGATTGCGGCGCTTGCGCCGGCACTTGCCCCGTTGGCGCTCCTCAGGAGGGCTAAGTTTCGGGTCTGAAAATTTCAGAAAAGCGGAGCCCGGCGGGGGCTTTTTCCCCTGCGGGCTCTTCTTTTTTGCCTGAGGAGGGCATTATGGAGGAACAGCGGAAGGAAACCCGGTGGGAACCCCTTTCCGGCGGGACCCGGGTATTGGTGAGCCGGGAACATGGTTTTGGCACGGACGCGGTGCTTTTGGCGGATTTCTCCCGTCCCAAGCCCGGAGAATCCTGGGCGGATCTTGGGACCGGATGCGGGGTGATCCCCCTGCTGTGGCGGGCGCGTACCAAAGTGGGGGAGATCACCGGCATAGAGCTGCGCCCCCAAGGGGCCCAGCAGGCCAAACGCTCGGTGGAGGAAAACGGCTTTGGAGAGAATACCCACATCGTCCAAGGGGACGCCCGGGACCTGACCGGTTTTTTTGCTGCCGGTTCCCTGGACGGCATCGCCTGCAACCCGCCTTATACCGCTCCGGGAGCAGGGATTCCCAGCCCAGGAGAGGCACGGCGTACCGCCCGGCAGGGGGATAGCTTTACCCTGGAGGATTTGGCCCGGGGGGCCAGGTACGCCCTGCGGTTTGGAGGAAGGTTGTGCGTGTGCCTGCGCCCCAACCGGCTGGCGGAAGCGGTGGAAGTATTCCATCAAGCGGATTTGGAGCCTAAACGGATGCGGCTGGTCCAGCAGCGGGCGGGGAAAGGGCCGTTCCTGTTTTTGATGGAATGCCGCCGGGGCGGTAAGCCGGGTATGATCGTGGAGCCGGTGCTGCTGTTAGAGGGGGAGAATGGCGCCCCCACAGAAGAGATCGAGGCAATTTACGGCGATTACCGGGACAATCCGGAGCACAAGGGCAGCTGCACTGCCAAGTGAGAAAGGGGGAGCCACATGGAACAGACGACGCCCGCGCTGGAGCGGGGAGCATTATACGTGGTGGGGACGCCCATCGGCAACCTGGGGGATTTTTCCCCCCGCGCCAGGGAGACCTTGGCGGAAGCGGATTTTATCGCCGCGGAAGATACCAGGGTGACTTTGCGGCTGCTCAATCATTTCGGCATCAAGAAACCCTTGATCTCCTATTTTGAGCACAATAAATTGGAGCACGGCCCCATGATCGTGGCCAAGTTGCAAGAGGGCCAGACTTGCGCCCTGGTGTCCGACGCCGGTATGCCTGCCATTTCCGACCCGGGAGAAACCCTGGTGGCAGCCTGCGCTCAAGCGGGGATTCCTGTGTACGTGGTGCCGGGGCCTACGGCGGCCTTGTCGGCTTTAGCCATCAGCGGCCTGCCCACAGGCAGGTTTACCTTCGAGGGGTTCCTCAGCGTGAATAAACGGAGCCGGAAAGAGCATCTGGAAGCCGTTGCCAACGAGGAGCGTACCATGATCTTTTACGAGGCGCCCCATAAGCTGCGGAAAACCTTGTCGGATTTTTCCAAGGTGTTCGGCCCCCAGCGGCGGATTGCCCTGTGCCGGGAGCTGACCAAAATCCACGAAGAGGTGTGGCGCACCACGCTGGGGGAAGCCGCCGCCCACTATCGGGAAAAGGAACCCCGGGGGGAATTTGTGCTGGTGGTGGAAGGCCGGGAACACCCTGCCGTCCAAGAGAAAGAGTACACCCTGGAGGAAGCGGCGGAGCTGGCCCGGAAGCTGTCGGAAGAAGGACTTTCCGCCAGTGAGGCGGCCAAGCAGGCGGCTCAGATTACCGGATTTAAAAAAGGCCAGCTTTATTCCGCCCTTTTGGGGAAAGAATAACCGGAGACGCCTGGGGCGTGAAAAGGTTAAATCTTTATGAAGCTGGCGAAAAAAGAGTGACTTGATCCTGGAACCATGCTATAATAAAGCCGTCACGTTCCCTGGGAAACGGCAGAGCGCTTACCGCCTGCGGGACGTGAAACCAGAAGAAATCCCAGCGGCCTATAAGCCGCCTGCGCGACATGAAACCAGGCTCAGCCAGTCCGGAAAGCGTGAACGCTGGCAGTGGTGAAAACGCGGGCCACGCTGGTAAACCCAGAAGAAATCCGGCGGCCTATAAGCCGCCTGCGCGACATGGATCCAGGCTCAGCCTGGGCGCAGTCTGAAAGGAATGGTGAAACATGCTGAGAAAGACGAAAATCATCTGCACATTGGGACCTGCCACAGAAGACGAAGGAGTTCTTCGCCGGTTGATGCTGGGCGGCATGAACGGCGCCCGGTTCAACTTTTCCCATTGTACCCATGAGGACGCCGCCAAAAAGCTACAGGCCGTCACCCGCCTGCGGGAAGAATTGGGCCTGCCCATTGCCACGATTCTGGATACAAAAGGCCCGGAAATCCGGGTAAAGACCTTTAAAAACGGCCCCATCGAATTGCAGGCCGGGGACACCTTTACCCTGACCACCCGGGATGTGGAAGGGGACGACAAGGTGGTGTCCATCACCTACCAGGACCTGCCCAAGGACCTGAAGGCCGGCGCCCGGGTGCTCATCGACGACGGCCTGGTGGAAATGCGGGCGGAGCATGTGTCCGATACGGATATCGTGTGCACGGTGCTCAATGGGGGCAGGGTTTCCAACCATAAGGGCATCAATGTGCCCGGGACCAAGCTCAGCATGCCCTTTATCAGCGAGCAGGACCGGTCCGACATCATTTTTGGCATTGAAAACGGGTTTGATTACATCGCCGCTTCCTTCACCCGTTCCGCCGAGGATATCCTGGCCATTCGCCAGATCTTGAAGGAATACAACTGCCACACCATGAATATCATCGCCAAGATCGAGAACATGGAAGGCGTGGACAATATTGACGAGATTCTCCGGGTGGTAGACGGCATCATGGTGGCCCGGGGAGACATGGGCGTGGAGATCCCCTTTGAGGATGTGCCCGTGCTGCAAAAAGAGCTGATCCAGAAATCCTACCTGGCGGGCAAGCAGGTGGTCACCGCAACCCAGATGCTGGATTCCATGATCAAAAATCCCCGGCCTACCCGTGCTGAGGCCACCGACGTGGCCAACGCCATTTACGACGGCACCAGCTGCATTATGCTTTCCGGGGAGACCGCCGCGGGCAAGTATCCGGTGGAAGCTTTGGAAACTATGGTGCGCATTGCCGAGAAGGCGGAACAAAGCATCAACTATATCAAGCGGTTCAATGCCCGGGATAACAGCGACGTGGCCTTTGACGTGACCAACGCCATTTCCCACGCCACCTGTACCACTGCCCATGACCTGGGAGCCAGAGCCATCATCACCGTGACAAAATCCGGTGTGACGGCCCGGCAGCTTTCCAAGTTCCGGCCCCTGTACCCCATTGTGGGCTGCACGACCCAGCCCCATGTGTGGCGGCAGCTGAATTTGTCCTGGGGCGTGATCCCCATGCTCATCGACGAGGTGGAAGATACGGACGCCTTGTTCGAGCGGGCGGTGGATGCCGCCGAGGAAACGGGCCTGGTGAAAAGCGGCGATTTGGTGGTGATTACCGCCGGTGTGCCCTTGGGGATCTCCGGCACTACCAATATGATGAAGGTCCATGTGGTGGGCCATGTGCTGCTCACAGGAGAGGGGATCACGGAGAGAAGCGTGTCCGCCCGGCTGTGCGTGTGCAAACGGCTGACGGATATCCCCAAACGGTTCCGGGACGGGGACATTCTGGTGGTGCCGGAAACGGATAACTCCATTGTGGAGTATCTCCGGCGCTGTTCCGGGATCATCACCGAGGAGAGCGGGTCCAATACCCATGCCGCCATTGTGGGATTGGCCATGGATAAGCCGGTGATTACCGGGGCGGAGCACGCCACGGATATGCTCAAGAGCGGAGCGGTGGTCTGCCTGGACGCCAAAACCGGCCGGGTCAGCGCCTGCTGAGCGGGCTGAACTCCAAAGGGCTTTGCAGAGTTATAGAATCTTTCCCAAATTGGTGACACTTGCTTGCAAGTGTCACTTGTTTTTTATCCAGGCCCTTGCTACAATTTTAACAGAATGCGGGATACGGGATCGTGTCCCACAGCGGGTTAAGTTTGGAAAGTGTTGTCAAGAAAGGAAGTCTTGTAGTATGGCCAACCGTTTTGTTTTGAATGAAAGATCCTATCACGGCAAAGGGGCGATCCAGGAGATCGCCAACGAAGCCAAAGGAAGAGGCTTTCAGAAAGCCTTTATCTGCTCGGACCCGGACCTGCTGAAATTCGGGGTGACCAAGAAGGTGACCGACGTGCTGGAAGGGGCAGGATTGGCGTATGAGATCTACTCCAACATCAAGCCCAACCCCACTATTGAGAATGTGCAGACGGGCGTGGCCGCTTTTGAGAAGTCCGGAGCGGATTACCTGATCGCCATTGGGGGCGGTTCTTCCATGGATACTGCCAAGGCCATCGGTATTATCGCCGCCAACCCGGAATTTGCCGATGTGCGCAGCCTGGAAGGGGTAGCTGATACCAAGCACCCTGCCAAGCCCATTATCGCCGTTCCCACCACCGCCGGCACCGCTGCTGAGGTGACCATCAACTACGTGATCACCGACGCGGAGAAGAACCGGAAAATGGTTTGCGTGGATCCCCACGATATTCCCGTGGTGGCCATTGTGGACCCGGATATGATGGCTTCCATGCCCAAGGGCCTGACCGCCGCTACCGGCATGGACGCTTTGACCCACGCCATTGAGGGCTACATCACCAAGGCAGCCTGGGAGCTGTCCGACATGTTCCACCTGAAGGCCATCGAGATCATTTCCCGGTCTTTGCGGGGCGCTGTGGAGAATACCCCCGAAGGCCGTGAGGGCATGGCCCTGGGCCAGTATGTGGCAGGCATGGGCTTCTCCAACGTGGGATTGGGCATTGTCCATTCCATGGCTCACCCCCTGGGCGCTTTGTACGATACTCCCCACGGCGTGGCCAACGCCATTATCCTTCCCACAGTGATGGAGTACAACGCTCCCGCTACCGGGGAGAAGTACCGGGAGATCGCCCGGGCCATGGGCGTAAAGGGCGTGGACGATATGTCCCAGGAAGAGTACCGGAAGGCCGCCATTGAGGCGGTGCGGCAGCTTTCCCAGGACGTGGGAATCCCCGCCGATTTGAAGGAGATCGTCAAGCCCGAGGATATCCCCTTCCTGGCCCAGTCCGCTTATGACGACGCCTGCCGTCCCGGCAACCCCCGGGACACCAGCGTGGAAGAAATCGCCCAGCTGTACAAGTCCCTGCTGTAAGGCAGAATTGGAAGCAAGGGCCTTTCGTAGCGGCGAACCAATCTGAATCAAAAAACTCCCGCTCGGGGAAATCCGGGCGGGAGTTTTTCTGTTTAGGAAAAGACCTTTCCAGGCTGTGGGGCAGGGTCAACCGAAGGCTGCCTGATTCTGGTTGGGACTGCCCCGCTTTTCCAGGTCGGGGAACCGGTGCTCAATGGCTGCCAGGGAAATCTCCACGTCCTCTTCCACTTCCTGGGCGGAAAAAGCCCCCAGGGTGACCATGTCGCAGGGGCGGATCGCGTTCCAGGAGAAGGTCAGGCCCACATAGGGGGAACACCGGCCTGCCGCCATGGATTTGATGGTCATCACCGGGCGTTTGGCGTTTTGGATTATGGAAGCCACCGTCTCGATTTCCACCTGCATCAAAAAGCCCATGCAGTTGAAAATCTGGATATAGGTTTCCACATCGTAGCCGTTTTGGTCCGAATAAACCACCAGCTCCGGCATGTGGGCCGAAAGCCCGGGGATCATGCCCGCGTCCCGGATCATTTTGGTGTAATCGTCCAGGCGGCAGATTTCCCCCTTGTTCTTGTTCACCAGCTGTTCGGCGCAGGAGTGGTGCAGCAGGCAGAATTTGGCGCCCCGCTTGGCGGATTCCTTCACCATGGCTTCCGCTTCCTGCCGGGCCCGGGGGTTGTCGTCCACATTCAGGGTAGGAGTGTCCACCAGAATGATCTCCCGGCCCATTTTCTGTTCCGTATCCCGGATGGCGTCCATCAATTGGGGCGAGGCTCCCAGGGGCGCCATGAGGGTGTCCACCCCATGGCGGAGATAGGCTTCCAGCACAGGTTTAAAGGCCTGGGCGCTGTCGTAGCGGCGGCGGATCATCTCGTCTGCGGAAGCGCTGGTGTGGCTCCAGCCCAGCAGCCAGTTGGTGCCGATGAGCATGCGGGAGAGGGACACCCCTCCCACGGTGGTGCGGGGAAATTCTTTCATGGGTAATGCTCCTTTCTAAAAATAATTCATGGGGTACTCTGGCTTATCCGAACACTTTTTCCCGGTTTCCCACCTTTAAAAACAAGGTGAACACCAGCCCCAGGAACGTCAGTCCGCAGAGGGCCAGGTATAAGGTGGGAATGGTGGAATGGTCCACCAGAATGCCCCCGGCGTTTTGCAGCAGGATCCCGGTCAGGTTGGTGGCGGAATTGATCACCGACAGGCCGGTGGTGGTAAAGCGGGGATCCAGCAGGTTCCGGACGATTTTCAGGTTGATCATCACAAAAAGGGTGGAAGCGATGGCCTTTAAAAGCACCATGGCCAGAATCACCACTGCCGGGGACCGGGACAGGCCGTAAAACAGGAATTGGACGATGATAATGGCGAAGCTGGCCAGAATGAGGGTTTTTCCGGAAAAACGGTCCATGAATTTGTGGGAAAAGAGAATCACCGGGGCTTCCACCAGGGTGCTGAAAAACAGCACCGTCCCCACGGTGGAAGTGGGAACGCCCATGCTGTTTAACAGCATAGGGGCGTAGGTCATGTTTACGTTGGAGCTGCCGGTGAACAGGCAGGCGATGAGCAAAAACAGCAAAAAACTGGGATTGGACAGCACCTTGAGCAGGGGCGCCCGCTTTTGGGAAGGGGAATCCCCAGAAGCCGGGGGTTCTGCCAGGGGGGCGTTTTCCGTGCCCCAGAATCCTATAGAGGACAGGATCCCCGAAATCAGCAGCATGACGAAAATCGAGGAATGGGAAATGTAGTCCATGGCGAAGCCGGCGGCCTGAGCGCCTACGGCATAGCCTGCCGTACCCCACACCCGCAGGGAGCCGTAGCGGAATTTGCTGCGTCCGGCCATGCGCTCGGTGATGGGCATGACGGAGTTGAGAAAGGAAAGGATCAGCCCGTCCAGCAGGAACAAAGCCCAGATGGACCTGCACAAAGCGAAAACCAGGCCCATGACACCGGTGGACAAAAGCAAAATGGAGCTGATGGCCTTGGGATTTTGGGTGCGGTCCGTCAAATAGCCTGTCAGAGGGACTACGAAAAAGGAAAAGATCCCGGAAGCGGAGACGATAAAGCTCATCTCCGTGGCGGATTTGCCGATGTCGGTCAGGTAGACGGACAGCACGGAGCTGAACACGGCCATGGCGAAATACAGCCAGACAAAGGCCATCACATAGGCGAAATAACTGCCTTTGTACCCCTTGACAATGGAACTCATAACAAACAGCCTCCCAGCAGGGCGCGATTCGCCCCGCGAACTTACTTAGTACCTTACAGCGAAGGGAAAAGGGAGTCAAGAGGTTTTTGAAAAAACGCCCAAAAAAGTTTCTGCACATTGCTCAATTCTGAGGAATGTGATAAAATAAAAATTCAAAATACTTCCGGAAAGGAGCCACATGATGAAAGGACACATTCCCGGGGAATTGCGCCGGTACGTGGAGCGCGAGATTCTTCCCCAGTACGAGAACGCCGACCCAGCTCATGGGATTGGGCATATGCCAGAGCAGCTCCCCGCCGGAGAAATTTGGGAGGTGTTCCGGCGTTTTGGATAAGACCTTGTATCTGTCGGATTTGGACGGCACCTTGCTGAACCCTCAGGAACGGGTGTCGGATTTTACCGCCCGGGTCATCAACTATCTGGTGGAGCGGGGAGTGAACTTTACCTATGCCACCGCCCGTTCCCGGAACTCGGCGGAAGTGGTCACCCAGGGACTGGTGAAAAGCCTGCCGGTAATCGTCTACAACGGGGCGTTTGTCCGGCGGGGGGATACGGGGGAACTGCTTTTAAAGCAAAGCCTCAGGCCCTCTCAGTGGGAACGGGTCCGGGAAGTGTTCCAGCGGTTTGGCCTTTCCCCCTTGGTGTATACCCTGGTGGGGGAAGAAGAGCAGGTGTTGTGGCGGCCGGACCGGGAAACGCCGGGGGTGTCCTATTACCTTTCCAAACGCCAGGGGGATCCCCGGTTCCGGCGGGCGGAAGACGACAGCCAGCTGTATGTGGGAGAGATCTTTTACTTTACCTGCATTGGAGACCGGGAAGAGCTGGAGCCTGCCTGGAAGGAGCTGGAGAAAGACCGTGAAATCCGGGCGCTGTTTCAAGAGGAGCTGTACCGGCCGGGGGAGTACTGGCTGGAGATCATGGCTTGTGGGGCCACGAAAGCCCACGCAGCCCAGCTGCTCCGGGAGCGCCTGGGCTGTACCCGCATGGTGGCTTTTGGGGACGGCCTCAACGATTTGCCTCTGTTTGAGGCGGCGCAAGAGCGGTGCGCCGTGGAGAACGCCGTCCTTCCTTTGAAGCAAGCAGCGGACCAGGTGATTCCTTCCAACCAGGAAGACGGGG
The DNA here is from genome assembly GCA_019416395.1 of Clostridiales bacterium. GTDB lineage: Bacteria > Bacillota > Clostridia > Oscillospirales > Acutalibacteraceae > Acutalibacter. The sequence continues at coordinate 14,001 of DXXH01000021.1, read as the reverse complement.
TGGCCAAATGGCTGTTGGCGGATACCGGACCTTCCCTGGCTTTGGGGGAGCGCGCCGGGGCATTTCGCCTGCGGCTGTATAGGCAGAGGGATTTGGAAGAACTGATCCAGCTGTTTTACCATACGGTGCAGACGGTAAACCGGCGGGATTATACGGAAGAGGAAACCGCCGCCTGGGTTCCTTCCCCGGAGAGCGTGGACCGGGCAGCCTGGGGAGCAAGCCTTTCCGACCATTACACCCTGGTGGCGGAGAAACAGGGCAAGCTTTTGGGCTTTGGGGATATGGACAGCACGGGCTACTTGGACCGGTTGTACGTCCACAAGGATTGCCAGGTACAGGAGGTGGCTTCAGCCATCGCAGAGGCCCTGGAGGGCTATGCCCGGGGACTGGGGGCGGACAAGGTGACCGTCCACGCTTCCCGCACAGCCCGGCCGTTTTTCCAGAACCGGGGGTATGAAGTGTTACAGGCCCAGCGGGTCTCCCGCCGGGGCGTGGAATTGGAAAATTTCGTCATGGAGCGGAAGCTCTGAGGAAAGGAAGGAAAACCATGGGGGCGATTAAAGGACTGCGGGCGCTGCTGGCGGTGATTCTCTGTGTGGCGCTGGGGATCAGCGTGTGGCTGACGGTTCAGAGGCAGGTGTTCCACCAGGAGAAAACCACCGCTTTCGGCATGACCTTCCAACGGGCGGCGGACGATTCCATGGCGCCGGGAATCTCCCCGGGGGATCTGGTGGTAACAACTTCTCAGGAAGAATATGCCTTGGGTGACGTGGTTTTGTGCCAAGACGGGCAAAAGGATTCCCTGCTCCGGCTGGTGGGCAGCACGGGGGACGATTTTATCGCCCGGGGTGACGGGCAAGAGGAAGGGGAAGAGATTCTCCTTTCCCCGGAAAATATCCAGGCCCAGGTGGTGGCTTCCCTGCCTGGAGCCGGGGGCGTGTATGGGTTTCTCAGTTCCCTGTGGGGGCCGCTGGTGGTGCTGGTGGTAGGGGCGCTGCTGCTGGCCCTGCCTTCCCTCATGGGGCTGGGAAAGCCCCCGAAAGAGGAGCGCCGTCCCCGGTATGCAGGCCGTCATGCCCGGTGAACTTTGGAAAGGAGTGAGATTCCATGACCACGGTTTGGGTAATTTTGGGTGTGTGCTTGGTTTTGCTGGTGGTGCTGCTGGGGGTGGCCACCCTGTTTTTCTTCCGGTTCTCCATACGCCGGTACAAGGTGGAGCGGCCTGATGAGCAGTACGAGGATTCGGATTCCATCTGGCAGCCTTTCCGGGAGCGTATGAAGGAGGCCCAGGCGTTTATCAAATCCCACACAGCAGAGCGGGTAAAGCTCACCTCGTTTGACGGGCTGGAGCTGGTGGCGCTGTACCTGCCTGCCCAGGAGAAGCCCAAAGGGGTGATCCTGGCCTTTCACGGGTACCGTTCCCTGGCCGCCATCGACTTTGCCCTGGAGGTGGAATTTTTCCACAAGCTGGGGTATCACGTGCTGCTGCCCTATCAGCGTTCCCATGGGGAAAGCCAGGGGAAATACATCACCTATGGGGTGAAGGAGCGGTTTGACTGCCGGGATTGGGCCTGGTACGCCGCCAAACGGTTTGGGAAGGAACTGCCCTTGTTTTTGGCGGGGATTTCCATGGGGTGCGCCACAGTGCTGATGGCGTCGGGGCTGGACCTGCCGGAGAATACCCGGGGCATTGTGGCGGATTGCGGGTTCACCACTCCCTGGGCGATCATGGCCCACGTGGCCAAGCGGGATTTCCACCTGCCCGCCTTCCCCCTGTTGTACCTGCTGGATCTGGTGGCCCGGCTGCGGGCCGGATTTTCCCTGAAGGAAGGGGATACCCGGGTGGCTTTGGGAAAAAGCAAGCTGCCGGTGCTGTTCCTTCACGGGGAAGGGGACGATTTTGTGCCTGTGGAAATGACCCTGGAAAATTACCGGGCCTGCGCTGGGGAAAAAGAGCTGTACCTGGTGCCGGGGGCGGGCCATGCCCAGAGCTTTGGCATGGATACCCCGGGCTGTGAAAAGGCCATTGGGGATTTCCTGGAAAAATACAGAGGCACGAAAGCCCCGGAGTGAGAAAAACAGGGATAACCGTCCTTTGCGGGGGAGTAGGTCCATTTTCAGGGGAACCGGTTTCTTTTTGGGGGATGGAAGAACCCGTTTCGCGTCCTTTTCCGGGGCGGAAAAGGGTACGGAAAAAAGCCTGTGGGAATCCAAAAATAATCCGAAAATATGGATTGCAAATGGACTGGGGACATGATAAGATATCCTGAGATGAGAGCGGCGTTCGCGGCGACCCGGGGGACTGGGAAACCGCCTTCGCCGTCCCTTTTTGCCTGGAGACAGGTGGGATTTTTAGAAAGGAGTCGTTTTATGGCGCAGAGAATTCGCAGCATGACAGAGGGGTCCCCCACAAAGCTGCTGGTCACCTTTGCCCTGCCGCTGATGGTGGGAAATGTGTTCCAGCAGCTTTACACGGTGGTGGATACCGCCGTAGTGGGACAGGTGGTTGGCGTAGGCGCGTTGGCGGCGCTGGGCGCGGCGGACTGGCTCAACTGGATGGTGCTGGGCATCATTCAGGGACTGACCCAGGGGTTCGCCATTTTGATGGCCCAGCATTTCGGCGCCAAAGACCACCGGCAGCTTTCCAGGTCCGTGGGGGCATCGGTGACCCTGTGCCTGATTTTCACCCTGCTCCTCATGGTGGCCAGCCAGCTGGCGGCCCGTCCGGTGATGGGGGTGCTGAATACCCCGGAGGACATTTTGCCGGGAGCGCTGCTCTATCTGCGGATCGTGTTCGGGGGCATTCCCGCCATTATGGCCTATAACCTGCTGGCAGCCATACTCCGGGCCCTGGGGGACAGCAAAACGCCTCTGTACGCCGTGGTGATGGCGGCGCTGCTCAATGTGGGATTGGATCTGCTGTTTGTCATGGGGTTCCACTGGGGCATTGGGGGAGCGGCCATTGCCACGGTGGTTTCCCAAGCAGCTTCCGCGGTGTACTGCTTTGTGAACGTGCGGAAAATCACCATTTTAAAGGTGGGCCGGGAAGATTTGCGCCTGGGATGGGAGCTGGCCAGGACCCTGCTGAAACTGGGTTCCCCGGTGGCATTGCAAAACGCCATCATCTCCGTGGGGGGCATGGTGGTCCAGTCGGTGATCAACCGGTACGGCATGCTGTTTATCGCCGGGTTTACCGCCACCAATAAACTGTACGGCATTTTGGAAATCGCGGCCACTTCCTACGGCTTCGCGGTGACTTCCTATGTGGGGCAGAACCTGGGGGCCCGGTTTGTCCGGCGGATCAAACGGGGCATGCGCTCTGCCGCGCTGATTGCCCTGCTCACCTCGGTGGTGATCGCCGGGGCCATGCTGGCTTTTGGCAAGCTGTTTTTGGGCCTGTTTATTTCCGGCACCCCCCAGGAAGTGGAAGACTCCCTGCAAATCGCCTATCACTACCTTTCCATTATGAGCGTGTGCCTGCCCATTCTTTACATGCTGCACATTTACCGGTCGGCCCTGATGGGCCTGGGGGATACGGTGATCCCCATGTGTTCCGGCTTTGTGGAGATGGTGGTGCGAATTGGCGTGGCGCTGCTGCTGCCCCTTGCCATGGGGCAGGAAGGCATTTATTACGCAGAGGTAGGGGCCTGGACCGGCGCGGCGGTATTGCTGGTGTCTTCCTATTACCTGCGGATCCGGTCCATTTCCCAGAGGAAGGGATTCGCCCGGGACGAGTTTGCATAAGGAGGGATCTCTGTGGAGCAGAAAATCAAGGAAAACAGCATCACCCAAGGGGTGATTTGGAAACAGCTTCTGATCTTCTTTTTCCCCATTTTGATCGGAACCTTTTTCCAGCAGCTTTACAATACGGTGGACACCATTGTGGTGGGACAATACGTGGGGACCCAGGCCCTGGCGGCAGTGGGTACCACCAGCACCCTGATCAACCTGCTGGTGGGCTTTTTCGTAGGCGTGTCCTCAGGCGCCACGGTAATTATCTCCCAGTTCTTTGGGGCTGGGGATTACCAGAACGTGTCCAAGGCGGTGCACACCTCGATTGCTTTGGCCCTGGTAGGGGGGCTGATCATCATGGCGCTGGGGCTTTTGACCGCCCAGCCGTCCCTGCAGCTTTTGGGAGTGCCCGATGAGATCATGGGGGACGCCCTGACCTATGTGAACGTGTATTACTGCGGGATCATCGCCTGCATGATCTACAACGTGGGAACCGGTGTGCTTCGGGCCATCGGCGATTCCCGCATGCCCTTGTACGTGCTCATTGTGTGCTGCCTGGTGAACATTGTGCTGGACCTGGTGTTCGTGCTGGCTTTCCGGTGGGGCGTGTTCGGGGTGGCTGTGGCCACCGTGCTGTCCCAGGTGGTCAGCGCGGCGCTGATCATGCTCCGGCTTATGCTCACCCGGGAATCCTACCGGGTCGAGCTGCGGAAGATCCGGTTTGACCGGAGCATTCTCCGGAACGTGATCCGCATCGGCCTGCCTGCCGGGTTGCAGTCGGTGCTCTATTCCGTGTCCAACCTGGTGATCCAGGCTGGGATCAACTCCTTTGGCACCGACGCTATCGCTTCCTGGGCAGCCATCGGCAAGATCGACGGCTTTATCTGGATGGTGATGAATGCCTTCGGTATTTCCATCACCACCTTTGTGGGGCAGAATTTCGGAGCCCGAAAGTATGACCGGGTAAAGCGCAGCGTGCGGGTGTGCCTGTTGATGACCCTGGGTACCACCATTGCTCTCAGCGGCCTGCTGTTGATTTTTATGGAACCCCTGCTCCGGTTCTTCACCGGGGACGAAACGGTTATTGAAATCGGTCAGCGGTTCTTCTGGGTGCTGGGGCCGTCCTATTTCACCTACGTGTTCATTGAGATTTTCTCCGGCGCCATTCGGGGAGCCGGTGAAGCGCTGCAGCCCATGCTGATTGTGTGCTTTGGGGTGTGCGGCCTGCGGATTTTGTGGATGGTGCTGGCGGTTCCCCTGATGAACACCATGGAATCGGTGGCCATGAATTACCCGGTGACCTGGGTGACCACAGCGGTGGTGTTTATCATCTATTATTACCGCATGAACTGGCTGAAACGGTGTATCAAGCGAAGCGGCCAGGAAGAGCCGGCCGTCCAGGGTGCATGATGGAACGGGACGGGACGCTTGTGTGCCGTGTTCCCACCCAGGAAGAACTGGAGAGACGGTGGGAGACGCTGGCCCAGAACCAGGACGGCGGGGGAAACTGGTCTGTTTGGAAAGACCAGGCACTGGAGCAGGCTGAAAAGGGCATGTGTATACCCTATTATGGCTTTCTGGGGGAGGAAATCGTCTGTGAAGCCACAGCCATGCTCTGTCCGGAAGTGGTGCAAAACAGCGCGGGGCTGGTAGATGGTTCCACCGCCTATTTGGCTGCCTTCCGCACGGTGGAGGAATACCAAGGGAAAGGGTATTTTTCCCAGCTGTTTACCTATCTGTTGGAAGATTTGAGAAAGAGGGGTTTTACCAGGGTTACTCTGGGAGTAGAACCCTCTCAGGAACGGAACAAGGCCATTTACGCCCACTTTGGCTTTACCCAGCTTGTGAAGCGGGGCTGGGAGACTTATCCCGACGGTACCGCCATTCCAGTGGAATATTACCAACGGCTTTTGTAGGGCTGTTCCCCCATAAAAAAGAGTTGCAATTTCCCAGGTTTTGAGCTATGATGGGGAAGATAAGATGTGCGTACAAATTTTGGCGGCAGCAAGGCCGTTCTCGCACAGAACAACGCAGAATTGTTGAGAAAATGGAGGAACCCGAAATGAAGAATATCCCTCAGGTCAAACTGGGTATTGTGGCAGTGTCCCGCGACTGCTTCCCCATTGAGCTTTCCCAGAACCGCCGGGCGGCGGTGGTGGCTGCCTGCGCCGCCAAGGGGCTGGAAGTTTACCAGGCGCAGACCACGGTGGAGAACGAGAACGACATGCTGAAAGCAGTGGAAGAAGTGAAGGGCGCCGGATGCAATGCCCTGACTGTGTTCCTGGGCAACTTTGGCCCGGAAACTCCCGAGACCCTGATCGCCAAGTATTTTGACGGCCCCTGCATGTTTGTGGCGGCTGCGGAAGGCGACGGCGACCTGATCAACGGCCGGGGCGACGCCTACTGCGGCATGCTCAACTGCTCCTATAATCTGGGCATGCGCCACCTGAAGGGCTATATTCCCTCCTACCCGGTGGGCACGGCGGAGGACATCGCCGGCATGATCGCCCACTTTGTCCCTGTGGCCCGGGCGGTGCTGGGTCTGAAGGGCTTGAAGATCATCACCTTTGGTCCCCGTCCCCAGGATTTCTTCGCCTGCAACGCCCCTATCAACGGCCTGTATCAGCTGGGGGTGGAAATCGAGGAAAACAGCGAGCTGGATCTGCTGGTTGCCTATAAGGAGCACGCCAATGACCCCCGGATCCCGGAAGTCTGTGCCGATATGGCCCAGGAAATGGGCGAAGGCAAGTATTACCCCGAGCTGTCCGCCCGTATGGCTCAGTTTGAGCTGACGTTGCTGGATTGGGCCGAGCAGCACAAGGGCAGCCGCCAGTATGTGGCCTTTGCCGATAAGTGCTGGCCTGCCTTCCCCAGCCAGTTTGGCTTTGAGCCCTGCTATGTGAACTCCCGTCTGGCTGCCCGGGGGATCCCGGTGGCCTGCGAGGTGGATATTTACGGCGCTTTGAGCGAGTACATCGGCATTTGCATCTCCGGCGATACCGTGACCCTGCTGGACATCAACAACAGCGTGCCCGCGTCCATGTACCAAGCCCAGATTCAGGGCAAGTTCGGCTATGACTATCAGCTGACCGATACCTTTATGGGCTTCCACTGCGGCAATACGCCCAGCTGCAAGCTGTGCGCCGACCGTGCGGTGAAGTATCAGCTGATCCAGCACCGTTTGCTGGAGCCTGCCGGCAGCGAGCCCGATTTCACCCGGGGTACTCTGGAAGGGGACATCGCTCCCGGACAGATCACCTTCTTCCGGCTGCAAAGCACTGCCGACGGCCAGCTGCGCAGCTACGTGGCGGAAGGGGAAGTGCTGCCCGTGCCTACCGGTTCCTTTGGTGGGATCGGCGTGTTCGCCATTCCCGAGATGGGCCGGTTCTACCGTCATGTGCTGGTGGAGAAGCGGTATCCCCATCACGGCGCAGTGGCCTTTGGCCATCATGGCAAGGCGTTGTTTGAGCTGTTCAACTTCCTGGGGATCCAGGATATCGGCTTCAACCAGCCCAAGGGCATGCTCTATAAGACGGAGAACCCTTTCTGCTGACATTTTAAAACCTGTGGAAACCTGCCGGACGGGATCCGGCAGGTTTTTTTGTTTTGAAAAAGAAATCCACTGAAAAATTATCAACAGACTGTTAATTTTTGGAAAAATGTTCCGATATAGAATATAAGGAGATAAATTCCGGGAAGAGCCTCTCCCCGCAGATGGGAGTCATGGGGGGAGGCGGCTCCGGAGAAGGAGGTTTGTGATGGATTTTTCAGGGATTGGCAATTTCAATACCTATTTGAAGAATTTAAAAATGCAGACCCAGTGGAATTTGAAGCAGCAGACCGGGAATTATTCTGCCAAGGGCAAGTCTTTAGACCAGTGGCTGGATTCTCCCATGAAGAAGACTGCCGAAGCCAGCCAGGTGCAGGCCCAGGTGGACGCCCAGCGGGAGAACGGGGACGAGAAACTGCGGGAAATCCATCAAAAGCTGGAAGCCGGCGGCAAATTGACCCGGGCAGAACGGGAATATCTCCAAACCAAAGACCCCCAGACCTATCAGGAGCTGGTGGCAGAGGAGCAGGAGCAAAAGGCCTATGAGCAGGCCTTGCGCCGGTGCACCACCAAGGAAGAAGTGGAACGGCTGCGCATGGGGCGGATAGGAGCGTCCCTGGCCCGGGTGCAGTCGGTGGAACATAATTCGGCCATTCCCCTGTCGAAAAAGCTGGAAATCGCCATGGGAGAAAAACGCCGGGTAGACGCTGTGGCGGAAAGCACCAAGCGGTTTGTGGAAAGCGGCGAGTATGCCAAACTGCCCACCCAGGCGGAAGAATCCCAGGCTCAAAAGGAGCAGGGGGAAGAATCCCGCCCAGCAGAACAGACGCCGGCAGTTTCCGGGGTTTCCTCTGGGGAAGAGGCTTCCAGACTGGAAGAAAACCAGGCCTCAGGCGAAGAAAAAAACACTTCCGTGCCTGGAGAAAGACATGAAATTCCAGGGGACAAGGGAGAAACAAAGCCTGTGGGGAAAGAAATCACAGTGGGAGTGGAAGCCGATGCGGAAAGAAAAGTCCGCAGGGCCAAGGCCAAAGCAGCTTATCACAACGTTGCCCAAGCAGAACTTCCCCAGCCTCAGTCCACCTTTACCCGTCAGGTATAAGGGGCGCCATGGGGCCCAGGGAAGCCCACAGCGGTGAAAGAAAAAGCCGCCGGGAAAACGGAATACGATTACAAGGACATGCTGTACATGGAAAGGGGCAGCAGGTCAAGAGCGGGGGGAAGTCTGAGATTTCTCTCCGTTTTTTTATCCCCGGAAGGTTTCCGGGAGTTCTCCCACTCAAAGGAAAAAGGCGCTGCCGCAAAATACGGTAGCGCCTTTCGGTAT
>DXXH01000021.1:0-5382 GCA_019416395.1 Clostridiales bacterium | reverse complement strand
TTTTTCGAGCAACCAATCCGGGGAGATTTTGCCGCCTGACTTCTGGACGGTAAATCTCAGGAAGGGGTGGTTTTCCCCGTGTCCCGCAGCAGGACGTTCAGATTTTCCGCTTGTCCCTCAAAGTGCAGGGTGACCTTGCCGCCTTTCTTCTGGGCAGTGGCTCTCAGGAAAGGGTAGCTTTCCCCGAGCCCCAGTCATACAGGGGTTTCCCACGGATTACAGAGTAAAGGTTACGTCCCCCAGGGCGGCGTTGACGTGGAGCAATGTCCCCAAGGGGGTGGCCTCTTCCTGAGCACCTTCCAAATTCTCCACAGCGGGCAGACCCCGCAGCAGGACTTTTAAGTTTTCTGCTTGTCCCTCAAAGTGCAGGGTGACCTTGCCGCCTTCCTTTTGGGCGGTGGCTTTCAGCAGGTCGTTGCCGTACATGTCTTTCACATCGGCCTGGGCCTTGTCCTTCAAGGCGAACAGGTGGAGCGTCAAATCTTTGCCAAAGTCGTATTCCACATTCTGGTTGTCGGCCCCTACGGGAATCAGGGAGTTTTCCCGGGCCATGAGGGGCAGGCTCATAAAGTCGTGGACCTCGTGGAGCCACCGGCCCCCTTCCGCCACCTGATTGGTGAGGAAGTTGGTCCAGGTGCCTTCGGGCAGGTAATAATCCACGTCCCCTTCCTTGGTGAACACAGGAGCCACCAGCAGGCTTTCCCCCAGCATGTACTGCCGGTCCAGGTCGGAACAGGGAATGTCCTGGGGGAATTCCAGCACCATGGCCCGCATGGTGGGAACGCCGGTCCGGTGGGTTTCCACGGCGGCGGAGTACAGGTAAGGCATCAAGGTGCATTTCAAATTGGTGAATTTCCGGACCACGTCCACCGCTTCCTCGCCGAAGAGCCAAGGTACCCGGTAGGAGTTGGACCCGTGGAGCCGGGAGTGGGTGGACAGCAGGCCAAAGGCTGCCCAGCGCTTGTACACGTCGGCGGGAGCGGTGCCTTCAAAGCCGGAAATGTCGTGGCTCCAGAAGCCGAAGCCGGACATGCACAGGGACAGCCCGCCCCGGAGGGACTCGCTCATGGACAAGTAGTTGGAAGAGCAGTCGCCGCCCCAGTGCACAGGGAATTTCTGACCGCCCACGGTGGCGCTGCGGGCGAACAGGCAGGCCTGGTTTTTGCCCTTGTAGCTTTCCAGCAGTTCAAAGACGCACTTGTTGTACAAATAGGTGTAGTAGTTGTGCATCAGCTCCGGGTCGCTGCCGTCGTAGTAGACCACGTCGGTGGGGATCCGTTCGCCAAAGTCGGTTTTGAAGCAGTCCACCCCTTGGTCCAGCAGCGCCCGCAGTTTGTTTTGATACCACTTCCAGGCTTCCGGGTTGGTGAAGTCCACCAGGCCCATGCCCGCCTGCCACAAATCCCACTGCCACACGTCCCCGTTAGGCCGCTTTAACAGGTAACCTTTTTCCATGGCTTCCCGGAACAGGGGGGATTTCTGCCCGATGTAGGAGTTGATCCACACGCAGATTTTCAGCTTTTTCTCCCCTTTCAGCCGGGCCAGCATGGCGGGGGCGTCGTCGAACATGGACTCGTCCCAGGTGAAGTTGCACCACTCGTTTTCCTTCATCCAATAGCAGTCAAAATGGAACACGTGGAGAGGGATCTTCCGCTGGGCCATGCCGTCCACAAAACTGGTGACAGTCTTTTCGTCGTAAGAGGTGGTAAAGGAGGTGGTCAGCCACAGGCCAAAGCTCCAGGCGGGGGGCAGGGCCGGACGGCCGGAGAGAGCGGTGTAGTTTTGCAGTACGGTTTTGCCGTCGCCGCCGCCAATGACCATAAAGTCGATTTTCTCCCCCGGGACGGAGAACTGTACCCGGTTGACCGCCTCGGAGCAGATTTCATAGGACACCTTGCCGCTGGTGTTCACCAGGACGCCGTACCCTTTGTTGGTCATGTAGAAGGGAATATTTTTGTAGGCGATTTCCGTGCAGGTGCCGCCGTCCTCGTTCCACATGTCCACCACCTGGCCGTTTTTCACGAAGGGGGTGAACCGTTCTCCCAGGCCGTAAACTTTTTCCCCGATGTCCAAATCCAGCTGTACGCGCATAAAGGGGCCGTCGGGGGTGGACATGGTGCTGATCATGGCGTGGCCGAACCGGTCCCCCACCTGGGTCAGCTTCCGGCCTTCATAATAATAGGTGAATGAGGCGGGGTTTTTGGTGATGCGCAGTTCCGTTTTCCCGCTGGTGATGGACAGGCCTCCCTCAAACTCCTCTACGGTCAGGGGGCAGGTTTCCATAGCCAGCTCGAACTGGGGCTCCTTCTTGGCGCTGCCCATAAAATGGTAGGCCTGGGTGCGGAGAATGTCAGTTTTCGGGGAAGAAATGTACATCTCCAGCACCGGGCCGCCCATGGCCCGCTGGTCTTGGGAGTAGGGCACAGCGTACAGGTAGACTTTGTCTTCCAGAATTTTCACTTCCCGGATTTGGGCGGCATCGGCGTTTTCCACGCCGGGAAGGTTCAGCCAGTAGCCTTTGGTGAATTTCATAGACGTGCTTCCTTTCTCATAGGGTCAGGTTTTTTGATTTATAGGATTTTGAAAAACCCAAGGGCGCCCAGTTGAAAAACGCCCTGGAATGGTATATAGTATATTCATTCTAAGCCGTTTGCCCGGGAAAAAGCTTGTGGGAAACGGACAATCAGTTCCATTATTTTGACAATTTGGCGATTTTGGGAAAGGCGGTGCAGGGCGTTGGTGAACCGGGAGCTGAAAGAGGACCGGCATCATGGGGACATCAGCCTGCCGGTCAGCTGTTACCGCATGGAGCCGCCCTATTCCTTCCACTATCCGGAGCTGGAATGCCACTGGCACGACGAGATGGAGCTGTTCAAGGTGGAGCGGGGCTCGGTGCGGGTGCAGTGCGGCAGCGATTACCTGGAAGCCCATACCGGGGAAATGGTGTTTTTCAACAGCGGGGAGCTTCACGCTGCCCAGCCCCTGGACGGCCAGGTGCTGGATTTTGCCGCGGTGGTGTTCAGCCCGGAGATGCTCTGCGGGGATTCCAGCGATATCGCCCGGCGGAAATACGTGGCCCCGGTGCTGGAAGGAAAGCTCCGCCCCCAGCGGGTGACCAAGCCCCAGGGGGAAGACGGTCTGCGGATCCTGGAAGCCTTTGACCGGGTGATGGAACTGCTGTTGGACCGGCCGCCCGCCTATGAATTGCGGGTGCGGGCCCAGCTTTTGGAGATTTTCGCCAGCCTGACGGAGCGGGGAGAGCGCAACGGTTCCCAGCGGGAAAGAGCGCCGGCCCAGGGGATCAAAACCGCCATCGACTATATCCGGGGGCATTACCGGCAGCAGATCACCATTGGGCAGCTGGCCCAGATGGGGCATATGAGCGATGGGCATTTTTGCAGGCTGTTCAAGAAATTCACCTTTCAGACGCCGGTGCAGTATATCAATCGGGTGCGGCTTTCGGCGGCCATGGACTTGTTGCTGGAAAGCGACCGGAAAGTGTTGGACATCGCCTTTGACACGGGCTTTAACAGCCTGAGCTATTTCATCGGGGTGTTCAAACAGAGCATGGGCTGTACGCCTACGGAATTTCGCCGGCAGAGAGGCTGGCTTGATACAACAAGGAAGGAAGCGGTATGATGATCGTGTTGGCGGTACTTGGGATTTTGGTAGTGATCGTGATTCTGTTCTGGCTGTGGGCCATAGCGCCCCAGCTGCCCCGGGCGGATTTCTCCACCTTCCAGAAGTTCGACTATGCCCACCGGGGCTTGCACAACAAAGAGCAGGGCGTGCCGGAAAATTCCCTGAAAGCCTTTGATTTGGCAGTGCGTGGCGGCTTTGGCATGGAATTCGACTTGCAGCTGACCAAGGACGGCCAGGTGGTGGTGCATCACGACTTGACCATTTCCCGCACCTGCGGGGTGGAGCGGAACATCTGCGACATGACCTACGAGGAGCTGTCCGGCTACCGGCTGTTTGGAACCGAAGAGCGAGTGCCCCTGTTCACGGAAGTGTTGCAGCTGGTGGACGGCCGTACGCCTTTGATCATTGAGCTGAAAAGCTACACCCGGCAAGAGGAGCTTTGCCAGAAGACGGTGGAGCTGCTGAAAGGCTATTCCGGCCTGTATTGCGTGGAGTCTTTTGATCCCCGGATCGTCCGGTGGTTCCGGCAGCACCAGCCCCAGGTGGTCCGTGGACAGCTGATGTGCCGTATGCCGGAGAAAAACATGACCAAGCTGGCGGATTTTATCGGCCGCAACCTGATGACCAATTTCTTCACCCGGCCCAACTTTGAGGCCTATGATTTCCACACCCGCCACAATTTCTCCCTGCGGGCTGCCCGGCGTGTGTTCGGCATGCAGGAAGTGAGCTGGACCCTGCGGAGCTTAGAGGATTATCAGGTGGCCAAAGGGGAAGGCTGCCTGTGCATTTTCGAGAAATTCCTGCCCCCGGAGCGTTCCGACCGGAAGAAGTTCACCTTCGCGGATCTGTTGGCGGACTCCAAAGCGGCGGCGGTGTGCTTGCGCTCCGCAGAACCCAAGGGGAAGGAAAGCCACTCCTGAGAATTTTTGGTTTCTACTATATATAGAAAGACAGCGGTACCTACCCCTGGGTCTTGGGTACTTGGGAAGGGGAGAATTTTTCTTTGGCTCTGCCGGTGGTTTTTTCAGCAGGGTACCAGCAAGGCGTTCACGCTGGGTTCCCCAGACCGGAACCGGGAAAATGTATTTTGCGAGCTTGAAAGCAGCTCCGGAGAAAGAGTGCTGTTCCAGGTCGGGGACAGCCTTTTTTCCACCCTTTTCCAAGTGGAAAAATCCCAGGCGGGGCCTGGAAAAACGGCCTGAAAAAAATCTGAAAAAATTTTGAAAAATCCTTGCAAAATGGGAATGTGTATGGTATTATAATTGAGCGTGACTGCACAGGCGTTCCAGACAAGGGAGCGCCAGATATGCGATGAAGCGGGAGGTTGCGGCCCAATGCGGCCGGTTTTTCCGTGGAGTATGTCCGATTTGAAACCGGGCGAAGGAATTTGATGGGTGGGAACCACCGGGTATTCCCGGAAGGCCGATTTTATGCCCTTCAAAGGATTGATATGGGTTTGTCCTTGCCCCGGAATCCGCAGTGTGTGGATTTCCGGTTTTTCTATGTCCAGGGTGGAAACACCCGGAACAGTGTTGAAAAAACCCAGCCCGCCTGAAAGAATTTAAGGAGGCGATTTTGAGTGGCAGTCAAGGAAAAAATCAGGATCAGAATCAAGGGGTACGATCATCAGCTGGTAGACCAGTCTTCCGAGAAGATCGTGGCCACCGCAAAGCGCACTGGCGCCCGGGTCTCCGGCCCTGTGCCGCTGCCCACCGAGAAGCAGATCATCACCATTCTGCG
>DXXH01000020.1:29601-32975 GCA_019416395.1 Clostridiales bacterium | reverse complement strand
ACACCGCTGGACGAAATTCCGGTAAAGGATTTCACTCTGGAATCCATTCGAGAAATCAAAACCTACGATATTTTTGAGTTTATGAATTTCGTAGCCGACGAACGCAACAACATGAGTTCCACCCGTCAAAGGAAATCCTCGTCGTTAAAATCCTTTTTCAAATATCTTACTGTTCACGAAAAGCTTTTGGACGAGAATCCTACGGAAAATTTGACCCCACCCAAAAGCAAGAAAGCTCTTCCCCATTTTTTATCTCTCGAACAAAGTATCGAACTTCTGCAAGCTGTCGAGGGACCCGATGCCGAGCGTGACCGGTGTATTTTGACGATGTTTCTCAATTGCGGCATGCGGCTTTCCGAACTGGTATCCATCAACTTGACTGATGTAATCCAAAACAACTCCACTCTACGGATCTTGGGCAAAGGCAATAAAGAACGAATTGTCTATTTAAATCAAGCTTGTTTGGACGCCATTAAACAATATCTGGCGGTGCGTCCTAAAGACGGTGTCAAAGACAGGAACGCCCTTTTCCTTAGCAACCGCGGCACTAGAATCAGCCCTAAAACCGTACAGTATATTGTAAAAAAGTATCTGGAGAAAATCGGTTTAGGCGGTCCTGGCTATTCTGTCCATAAACTACGTCACACAGCAGCTACCTTGATGTACCGGTATGGAAATGTGGATATACGTGTGCTACAGGATATTTTGGGCCATGCAAATTTAGGCACCACGGAAATATACACCCACACTTCTAGCAGTCAAATGGAAAATGCCATCAATTCCAATCCTTTAGCCAATGTTACAGTAGAAACAAAAAAATCATCTTCTCGTAAAAAACAAGAAGATGATAAAAACGAAGAAGATTCCTGAAAAAATCCGCAAAAAAGGACGCCTTTATGGCGTCCTTTTTTTATCTCGTTCTTGATAAATTATTCGTCACGCATATGGTCTTTCATTTGGGATTTTTTGATCAGACGGCCATTGACATATACCATCTTATCTTCGTCGTCCTCTTCCTCATCAGCTTCCGGAGAAGCGAAGAACCGGGCCTGTTCCTTTTCCTCTTCTGTAGGAGCTGGACCATTCTTTTCTTCTTCTAATTTCCGCTCGTAAGGCTTGATCAGATACCGGTCTACCACAGGATACACGGTGAAATTGATAAAATAACTGATCAAGGAAAACAACAGGAACACCAGCAAAAGAAGCAGTATGAACAAGGTTAAACCCACCATGGGAACCACCGCATACAGAAGGTAAAACAGCACACCTAAGATCGCGGTAATCAGAACGTTCCGCCCTAAGCCCGCCAAAGCCAAAATGAAGGCATTGCGGTAAGCCTGGCTGAATTTTAAATCGAAGGTGACAAACATCACCGGGAGATAATACTGGGCAAAAATGAAAAACACAGCCAGCACAAGGCACAGCCAGAAAGGAATATAATACAGCCAGCCTCTTGATGTAGCGTTGTAGTAGTATATAATGGAAAAGCTCAGAACCACATACACCGCGTACACAATCGCGCCATTCAGTAAGAAGTATTTCCAGTTTTCTTTTACATTCTCCCAGAAATCCGACCAGACAAACGCATGTTCTTCCCGGGCATAATTTCTGGTCACAAACGTAAGGCCAGCTGTAAAAGGCGATAACAACACCAGTGGCAGAGGTACCACGTATAAAACCCAAAGATCTAGCTGCATTACCCCATCCCCTACGGGAAGCTGCAACATAAAGTGGGTCGGCGAAAGGAACAGCAAAAACATCAATGCCACGGCAATCACAAATGGGATTAGGAAAATCAGATTCAGCTGCACCAACTGGCCAAATTTTCGAAGCAAAATCTCGAAAAACCGGACAGGCGCCGCCTTAGGCGGATCATCTTTATTGACGCCAGGGCCAGGTTTATTGTAGTTTCCAAAAATTCCTAGAAAGGCCAAAAAACCAACTCCATTTCCACAGACCGTACTTTTTAAAATTTATCCCAATTTTGCCTTGGGATGGCAATCATTATACACCTGTTTGACATGGCTGTCCAGCAGTTGCAAATAAACTTGTGTGGAAGATATATCCGCATGTCCCATCATGGTCTGAATGTCCTTTACAGAAGCCCCGTTTTCCAACAAATGCATTGCAAAGGAATGGCGCAAGGTATGGGGAGTGATCTCTTTCACGATCCCCGCCTCTGTAGCGTATCCTTTAACGATCTTCCAGAATCCTTGACGGGTCAGACGCTTTCCATTCAAGTTTACAAACAAAGCGTTTCCACTTTCCGGACCAATAATCAGCCCGCGCATACGGTAAATGTAATCGGAAACCGCAACCACTGCCGACGGGTACACCGGAATGGACCGCACACCTTTACTTCCACGACAGTACAATACCCCGGAGCGTAGATTTAAATCCTGAATATTCAGGTTGATCAATTCCGACGCCCGGATTCCCGTAGCATACAACAGCTCCAGCATGGCCTTATCCCGGCAGCCTTTCGGCTCGGTAATATCCGGCTGGGCCAGCAACTGCTCAATCTCCTCGCCAGAAAGCACCTGGGGCAGCTTCTTCACTGTTTTTTCCAGTTTAATTCCTTTCGCCGGATTGTAATCCATCATACCACGGAAAATCAGGAACTTGTAAAAACACCGCACGGAAGCCAAATTCCTGGAAATCGTGGTGGGCGAACGCTTTAGCTCATGAAGATGGTCCACATAGCCCTGAACAGCCTGCTCGTCCGCCACCAAGGGATCCACATCAGCCTGGGACAAATACTCCAAAAAATATAAGGTATCCCGCAAATAAGACTCTCTGGTGTTGGCCGAATTGGCCTTC
Organism: Clostridiales bacterium; assembly: GCA_019416395.1. Classification (GTDB taxonomy): domain Bacteria; phylum Bacillota; class Clostridia; order Oscillospirales; family Acutalibacteraceae; genus Acutalibacter. The sequence continues at coordinate 30,155 of DXXH01000020.1, read as the reverse complement.
TGATTTGTCAAATAATCGCTGAACAAGGAATAATAATCGCTTGTACCGCTCATGCTCTGTCGCCACCCTCTTTTCTCAAAGAAATACCCAATACACCACTGCTGGCAAACAGCCTGCCAGGGAAATTGCCACCGCAAAACTTAGAAAAAACAGCAAATCGTGAAAATAAAGCTTTAGATCCAAACTGCCTTCCTGGGTGGAAAAACTTACCTTGGCCAAATGTTCGGAAAAAACCAGCGAACGTACAGCGAATAACAGGAGAAGTACTCCTGCCAAAGCAGCAGCCGGTGTATATATCAACGCGGAATGGAGCAACCCCCAAAGCTCGTCCTTCCATAAAAAGAAGGAAACTCCTATTCCAACTGTCATTCCCCGAAAGAACAGGAACAAAGGCACCGCGAATACCCCAAATGCGGTAACCCCCAGCAGGAATAAGGGGATCAATCCAATCAGCACATTGAGCAAGAGTGTGGAAAAACAGGAGAAAATCCCGGCATCGCTCACCGGAATTCCTGAAAACTGTAAGGGCAATACCCAACGGTCCTGAAACAGGG
>DXXH01000020.1:0-29591 GCA_019416395.1 Clostridiales bacterium | reverse complement strand
GCCTGCGGCCACGCCCAAAAGTAGCGTAGAGAACAGCAACACAAAAGCTTTCCGATTGGAAAAACGACTCCAAAACGAACCGTTCTCACCTTCAAAAGCAGGTTTAGAATCCCTTCCCAGAGCTTTTCTCACAATCAAGCACTTCCTCTCTTACCAAGTGGATCAAACAATCTTTGTCCATAGATATGAAAGAAAAAGCTTGGGTATGCGCTGTTACAATCCGAAATGAATAGACAAACAAAAATTACAGGTAACCTCAGTTTTCTTTTTCTTGAAACCAGTCTGGAAAGGAAGCTGCATATGCACGCCCAAAAATTATGGGGCCAAAACTGGGTGTTTTTCTGGAAATTACCCGCTGTTTTGGGACCGAAAACCGCAAAATATACGGCTACAACTCCTGAAAAACAGCCATATCTTGCGATCAAAGGAAATCTTCTTTTCCAGGTTTTATGCCCATTTGGGGCATTTTTGCACTTCACTTTTCCACCATCTTTTCAACAAGAGCAGTGGAAAAGGCGATTTTCTCCCTGTGAATATATACTATAATACAACTTGCGAAATTTTGCAAGCAAAAAAGAGAATATTTTTCCGGTTTTATTTCAACCGGCTTATTTTATGTATTTTTTATTATGTAAACCAATGTATATTCGGCTTGATAAGTTATGTTCTTTCCACAAGATCTGGTGTGAATAAAAATACACATGGGTAGACCATGTGTATTTTCTCTTCTGGCTCTGATTAAAATTTTACTTTCCTTTTCCGGTTCACTCCTAAGATACCTCCGATACAGCCGCTGAGGAAAATCGCCGCAAGTCTAGCCCCGCCCCCAACACTAAAGGAAGCCTCAAATACAGCAAGGGAAACCAAAGCTATACAGCACACAAAAAATAAACCACAGGCGCCACCGAATAGCACTCCTTTTTCCTTGGTAAAAAGAGACGCTGCCAATCCACCTAAAAAAACAGCGGCGCAAACAATCACTGTAACCAACACTGCAAGCATGGAACCTTGGGGTAAATTTCCCGTTTTGGAAACGACCAAGGAAACCATTCCAAGAAGAATTGCCGCTACAGCGATTGTCACTCCAAGGGATAAGAGAAATCCTTTTACTTTTTTCATGAGTACCTCTCCCCTATACGGTTTTATTCCAGCATATGATGCTCTCAGGAATTTTAGGACAAAAAAAGAAGAGGTTTAAAAACCTCTTCTCGTTTACTGTATGAATCCCTTTAGGCTTGGTCGTCTTCATGGACGGTATCCACGCTGCCAATTGCCCAACGCTTTACCCGAAGCTTGGATTTATCACTGCCAGTTTCAATAATAATCGAGTCCGTTTCATCTTTCACCGCTACAATACGGCCACAGACACCGCCAATGGTGGTAATCTCGTCACCCACCTGGGCATTCTTACGCATTTCAGCTTCTTTCTTCTTCTTTTTGCTCTGGGGCCGGAAGAAGATAAAATACAGCGCCACAATAAAGACAGCGTAAACCAGCAGCATAATAATCATGCTCATGCCGCCGCCCTGGGCGGTCGCAGTCGTATCAAGAGCCATCAAATGATTCATTTTATAAATGCACCTCCGAGTTAATGCTTAGATTATAACAAGAACCAGCCAAACATGCAAGCAAATCATGGAAAGTTTTTCGCATTTAGATTCGTTTTCCCAGAATCCCCACACGTTCCCGATAGAACTGCTCGTAGCAGCCCGCGTCCAGCGCATCTCGAATCTGTTCCATCAAATGATTGTAAAAATACAGATTGTGCATCACCGTTAGCCGCATGGCAAGCATTTCGCCCGCCTTGAATAAATGATGAATGTAGGCCCTGGTAAACTTTTGGCACACAGGGCATTGACAATTCTCATCGAGAGGCTTTTCGTCCAGTTCATATTTGGCATTGTGAAGATTGCGGCAGCCTTCCGATGTAAATGCGTGACCATGGCGAGCATTCCGGCTGGGCATGACGCAGTCAAACAAATCTACGCCTCTGTAGACCGCTTCCAAAATGTTGGCAGGTGTGCCTACCCCCATCAGGTAGCGGATTTTATCTTTGGGCATATGGGGTTCTACCGCCTCAATAATCCGGTACATTTCCTCGGTAGGTTCCCCCACTGCCAAACCACCGATGGCATAACCGTCTAAATCCAGCTCGGCGACCCTCTTCATATGGTCTACCCGCAAATCTTCAAAGGTACACCCTTGGTTGATCCCAAACAAAAGTTGGTGAGGATTTAAAGTATCCTCTAAGCTGTTCAATCGGGCCATCTCGTTTTTACAACGCTCCGCCCAGCGAGCCGTGCGTTCGCAGGACGCTTTCGCGTACTCATAAGTTGCAGGATTTTCCACGCACTCATCAAACGCCATCGCAATGGTGGAACCCAGATTGGACTGGATCCGCATGCTTTCTTCCGGCCCCATAAAAATCCGGTGACCGTCAATATGAGAGGCAAATGTGACGCCTTCTTCTTTGATATTTCTCAGTTTGGCCAAAGAGAACACCTGAAACCCACCGCTATCCGTCAGCACCGGGCCATTCCACCCAGTAAACTTGCGGATACCGCCCAATTTTTTTACCGTTTCGTCTCCCGGGCGCAGATGAAGATGGTAGGTGTTGCACAGTTGCACCTGACAGTGAAGGTCCGCCAAATCATAGGCAGAAACCGCCCCCTTAATGGCTCCCGCAGTGGCGACATTCATAAAGGCCGGCGTCTGCACTGTGCCGTGGACTGTTTCGAATTCTCCCCGGCGGGCCGTGCCTTCTTGCTTGATTAGTCGGTACATGGATCTACTCCTTTTTATCGTGTCATTCCAAAAAAATGCGGTGCTGAGAAAGCCTCAACACCGCGCTTTTAGCGGTGGGCATATCGCCCTTTCCGCATTATTATACCGTTTTTTCGAAATGACGTCAAGACATCTGTCAAACTGCGAAACAGCTTACCGGTGTGTATCCCGCTTCAGTAACAGCGTCCATCAAAACTTGATCGTCCACATCCTTTGCCAAGGTCACAGTGGCTTTTTTGCTTTCCAAACCCCCCGTCGCTTCCGTCCCTCCATCTCCTCCCGCCAATGCTTTCTGCACGTGCATTTGGCAATGAGCGCACATCATACCGTCTACAATCAATACTTTCTTCATGTCGTTGCTTCCTTTCTCTTTGCCTGGTTCCTCAGGAACCGTTACAATTTCGGATTGATGAATCTGTTTATGAGAAGCCTCTTGAACAAGAGGAACTTCTGTCTTTTGTAAAGCGTCCTTCACTTTGAAAAAGCGCAGCCGCAGGGCATTTGTCACCACGCACACAGAGCTTAGGCTCATGGCTGCAGAACCAATCATCGGGCTCAGCCGCAGAGCAAATGCCGGGAACAGAGCTCCTGCTGCCAGCGGAATCCCCAACACGTTGTAAAAGAACGCCCAAAATAGGTTCATGTGGATATTCCGCACCACAGCCCGGCTGAGCTGAATTGCCGCCACCACATCGTGCAAAGAATCCTTCATTAAGACCACGTCGGCGGATTCTATAGCAATATCCGTACCAGCCCCAATGGCGATTCCAATATCCGCCCGGGTCAAGGCGGGAGCGTCGTTGATACCATCACCCACCATGGCCACTTTATGTCCTTCCGCCTGTAACTGCCGGATATGGGATTCCTTTTCGGTGGGAAGTACATCGGACACAGCTTTCTCAATTGCCAGTTCCTTTCGAATGGCTTCGGCAGTAACCCTGTTATCCCCGGTAAGCATAACCACATGGAGTCCCATTTCTCGGAACTGCTGGATCGCCGTCCTGCTGGTTTCCCGGATCGTATCTGCTACAGCGATCACCCCGGTTAACACCCCGTCACAAGCAAACAAAAGGGGCGTTTTCCCTTCTTGGGCCAGACGGTTTACCAGATCTTCTGCGATCTTCAACTCCGCGGATCCAGACAGCAGGCCTTGTTCCTGCAAGTATGACAAGTTGCCTGCTAAATAGTGTTTTTTATTCACAACCGCTGTAATTCCACGGCCAGCAACCGCCTGAAAACTCTCTGCTTTTGGCAGCTCCAGTCCTGCTTGCTCCGCATACTCAACAACAGCTTGGGCCAAAGGGTGCTCACTTCCCCGCTCTGCTCCAGCTGCTTCCGCCAAAAACTGTTTTTCCGTCACAGTGGAACCCACCAGCACAACATCTGTTACAGAAGGGTGTCCTGAGGTAATGGTTCCTGTCTTATCCAAAACAATCGTATCTACATTGTGGAGATTCTCCAAGCTCTCCGCCGACTTGATCAATATCCCCATTTCAGCCGCTTTACCCGTGCCGACCATAATCGCCACTGGCGTCGCCAATCCCAGGGCACAGGGGCAGGAAATCACCAGAACGGAAATTGCATTGGACAGGGCGAACTCAAATCCCATGCCGGCAATCAGCCAAACAACTGCGGTGAGAACAGCGATCACAATCACCACAGGCACAAACACACCGCTTACCTTATCCGCTAACCGGGCAATGGGCGCTTTTGAATTGCTCGCCTCATCTACCAGGCGGATAATCTGGGACAAGGTGGTGTCCTCTCCCACCTTGGACGCGCGGAAGTGAAACGTTCCATTTTTATTGATCGTTGCGGAAATCACCGAATCTCCCGGCTTCTTTTCCACCGGAATGCTTTCTCCGGTAATGGCAGCTTGGTCCACATACCCATATCCATCTGTGACAACACCGTCCACAGGGATCCCTTCTCCAGGACGGATCACCACCACATCCCCAGCCACCACTTGTTCCGCCGGAATGGTTTGTTCCACGCCTTCCCGGAGTACTACGGCTGTTTTGGGAGCCAAGTCCACCAGTTTTCCCAAAGCGTCCGATGTTTTCGACTTGGACTTCGCTTCCAAGTACTTTCCAACAGTCACCAGCGTTAGGATCATGGCGGAAGACTCAAAATACAACGCATGGGCGTATTCGTGGACCACTGTCATATCCCCATGGCCAAACCCATACGCCAACCGGAACATGGCAAACAAACCATATACCAGCGATGCCCCAGAGCCAATAGCTACGAGGGAATCCATATTGGGCGCCCGATGCCAAAGCGCTTTGAAGCCCGTTTGGAAAAAGTGCCGGTTGATAAACAACACCGGAACCGTCAAAATCAGCTGGGCCAAGGCGGAGATCATGGAATTCTCTACTCCAAGAAAAAACCAAGGAACCGGTAAAAACAGCATATGTCCCATGGCGATGTACATCAAGGGAATCAGAAGTATGATCGAAGACACCAGCCTATGTTTCATCTGCTTTTGATTTTCTAAAGCTTGTTCCTGCCGGGTTTGCCATTCTGATCGGAATCCACCCTTTGCCTGGGAAGGCGTCTGGGACTCCAAAGTGGAAGCACCATAGCCGATTTTTTCCACTGCCTGAATGATCGTCTTGGGATCCACCTGGTTTTCATCGTAAGACACGGTCATCTGATTGGCCAGCAAACTTACGTTGACATCGTCCACACCCTCTAATTTGGAAACGCACCGAGTTACGTTCGCCTGGCAGGCGGCGCAAGTCATACCTGTAACATTGTATTTTTCGGTTTTCACAAAAAGCGCCCCCTTACTTCAATTTCTTAATCAGCTCTACTGCCTCGTCCAAAATCTGCGTGTTGCCTTTTTGAATTTCCTCTACCACACAGGTTTCCAAGTGATCCTGAAGCACCAAATACCCAAAAGACTGCAAAGCGCTCTCCACAGCTGCTACTTGAATGAGTATATCCCCGCAATACCGGTTATCATCTAGCATCTTATAGATACCGTTGAGCTGACCGATCATACGCTTCAAACGGTTTTGAAGCTGACGCAGTTCTTTTTCCCCGCGCGGGGTAGCTTTATGTCTTTGACAACATTCCATGGGTTCGCCTGACTGTTTTGACAATTGAGATTTCTCCGACACGAGAATTCCCCCTTTCAAATACCCCTACAGGGTATCTCTCTGTGAGATAGTATAATACCCCTATAGGGTATTTGTCAACTGGTTTTTATCAAAAAAGTTGGAGCTTTTCCCACGATAAGATTTTTTGTAATTTTCCGAAATGTCAAAGATACCCCCTCTCCCTATTATGATAAGCTATTCAAAAAGCAAAAAAGAGCAGCTATTCACTGCTCTTTTCCGAAAATTATTATGTATTTAAACCCCATATACGGCTAGCCGCCGTTTTACGATATGCAATCAACCGCCAAGTTTTGCGGTAAAGTCAGCCATCGCTTCCGAAATCTTAATGCCTTGAGGACATACCGCCTCACAGCTGCGACACCCAATGCAGGCGCTGGGCTGTTTCTCTGCTGGAATAGCCCGCAACGCCATGGGCGCAATAAATCCGCCTTGGGTAAAACAATGCTCATTATAAAGAGCCAGCAAGCCGGGAATATCCAGGCCTTGAGGACAATGACTTGTACAATAGTGGCAGGCTGTGCATGGCAACACAATTTTCTTCACCATACCTTCGGCAATGGAATACAGCGTAGCCAATTCCTGTTCATTTAAAGGCTTGTCTTCTTCAAAGGTTTTGAGATTCTGCTCCATCTGCTCTTGGTTGGACATACCGGAAAGCACCATGGTCACTGTGGGAATGGTTTGGAGATAACGGAACGCCCAGGCGGGAATTGTCTCTTCCGGACGCAGCGCTTTCAGCTTTGCCTCATCTTCCGGAGCCAAAGAGGCCAGCTTTCCGCCACGCAAAGGCTCCATCACCCACACAGGAATGTTCCATTCCTTGAGAAGCTCCACCTTTGCCCGGGCGTTTTGGAATTCCCAGTCCAAATAATTGAGCTGCACCTGGCAAAACTCCATATCTTTCCCATAGGCGTCCAGGAACCGCTTCATCACGTTATAATCCCCATGAACAGAAAAACCCAGATGACGGATCCGCCCATTTTTCTTTTGTTCCATCAGGTACTGGTAAATCCCATACTTGGGATCCAGGTACGCACCAATATTCAGCTCGCACACATTGTGGAACAAGTAAAAGTCAAAGTATTCCACCCCGCATTTTTCCAGCTGCTTTTCGAAAACCTCCTGAACCTTATCCATATTTGACAGATCATACCCGGGAAATTTGGTGGCCAAATAGAAGTTTTCCCGAGGATACCGGCTGAGCGCTTTTCCCATTACCAGCTCGGAATTTCCGTTGTGATACCCCCAAGCAGTATCATAATAATTGATGCCGCTTTCCATGGCCAGATCCACCATTTTATAAGTTGCCGCTTCATCAATCTTGGAATCGTCTCCTTCCAGAACCGGCAACCGCATTGCGCCCATTCCCAGAGCCGAAAGTTTTAAATCTTGAAAATTACGATAAATCATTCTGTACGCTCCCTTTCAAAAATAAAGTGCTTTGGTGAGCTTTTCTTTTATTATATTTCTTAAAGTTAACTTTAAGTCAAGTAAAATTTTTATTCCGTTACGAGTTCAAAGGCGACTTCCACTGTGTCGCCTGCCATCGCCTGTAACAGTCCTTCCGGTTCCCGCACTGTGGCAAGCAAAGTGTAGCTTCCCGCTTGGCCGGAATCTTGATAAAACAGGCACAATTCACTACTGCCGTCCAAAAGCAGCTGTCCCTGTTGTGTTGAGGAAAAGGCTTCTGCCGTTTCAGGTAAAATACTGGGTAATTCAAACCGCTTGGCAACGCCCTCCCAATCGCTCATTCCCAATGTCATAGGGAGCATATCCCCCAATGCTTGGGCTCCTTCCGTATCCGCAAGATCTGCTATAAAAACCTGCTGTCCTACTGTGATTTGTAAAACCGTTTCTTCTGTTTGGGATTCATTCCCGCTTTCTTTCGTTTCTTTTGAAGGTGCCACTGTGGGAGTGGGGACTGTGCTGGCTTTTGGAGAAACCGAGGGAAGGAAACTGGAAAGATCGGATCCTTCTTCCCCTTTTGCAGAAGAAGTTTCCTTAATGGTCAGGGAATTTTCCGATTGCTTGTCCGCACAAGCGCTAAAACTGATTGCCGTCAAAATCACTGCCATCATCAACAATAGTATCTGTTTCTTCATGGTTTTTGCATCTCCTCGATCTGATTAGCTGCCGTGTCAAAGTTTTCAATTAAGTGGCTTTCCCGCGTTGGATTTTACGGCTGACAGCTTCCGCAGGGTTCATATCCTTGGGCAATCAATTCCTCCCGGGTACCAAAATACTCTTCTTTATTTTTCTCGCTCATGGCATCTACGGAAGGGCAATCCGGCAGATGAAATTTATGGGAATTGGTGTTTAAAATATACTCTTGTTCTTCCCCTTGGGAAACATTGCTGTCCCCCGCTTGGGAAATTTCCTGGCCTCTTTCCCAGCTCTCTCCGGTTGCGTAGTCAATCTCCACTCCCGGCTGGACATTGTAAACATATACCGAGAAGCATACCCCTTCCCCCTCGTCTTCTACGGACATTGCTTCCATTACCACGCCGCCAACCACCAGGTTTTCCCCTTCAAACACAGGCGTTACCCGGTACAGCACATGATTTCCAGTTTCTTTGATGTAGTCCGCTGTTAGGTTTTCAAAGGGAAGCATTCCTTCCACGTTCATATAACGAGTGCCCGTAATCAGATTTTCCTCGTTGGCATTTTCTCCGGTCAACTGAAACCCAATGAGATGGCAACGGTTGTAAAGATATCCTCCGTCCACAAAATCATACTCCGCGGTCTGCCAGCCGGTAGGTCGCACTTGGCTGATGCTCTCCCGGTCCTCGGTAGGCATCAAATCTTCCCCTATGCAAGCGTAGGCCACACCGCAGCGTCCCAAAGAATCCAGGGGGCTATAACGCTCAAAAGATTCCGGGACCAATTCTTCCTGGGTAAAACTAGGCTGGTTCCCGTTTATCTCCACATATGGAGAACCGGAATATTCGGGAATTTCCTGCAATGAAACAGAAGTCCCACTGGAAACCGGCTTCTCAACCGGCGTTTCCAACCCGCCGCCTGCCAAAGCTACGATCCAAACCAAAAGCAACGGCAATACCGAAAAGAAACGTCTCTTCATGGTTCATAAATCTCCTTTGTGATTTTCTCATGGGAATAGCCCTTCAGCTCTGTTTGCGCAATAAGGCGCCACCCTTTTTTCAAGTCCAGATCCAGATAAAAATCAGCGGGATAATGGCGGTTCCAACGGTAAACGGTTACGGATTCTATTTTCCGCTTGTAGGGGGACAAAGCCAGATCCTCTACAAAGCACCAATCCCCATGACCTGCTTGTTCCAACAGGTGTTCCTCGACTTGAAAAGCATGTTCCATTCCTTGAAAAAGCACCGTGGAAATAGGACGAATCCAAAGTTTCTTTCCCGCCTGGCTCTCCAAAATGTCTTGGATCACCACCCGGTCTCTGCTCTGACGGCGATGGTTGAACAGCATTCCATTCCGATCGTCCAAGCATAGAATCACGCGCATCGCTGATCCTCTCCCCCATAGTTTCTAGGAGTTTATTATAGCACACCCCAGGGTTTACCGCCAGCGAAAAGGGGAATCCGCCCACAAGCGAATTCCCCTTTTCCTATCCAGTAAGAAAATCCCGTTTTAAGAGAAGATACAGCATCAAATATAAACTCATAGCCAACAGTGTAAAATTATACCTGGTCCGGAGCAATACCAAAAAACCAAGCACCGCCATGGGCAATAAGAACACCAGAGAAACTACCAACGAAATTTTCGCTGCCTGCTCCCGTTTCATAGCAGCACAAAGCAACGCGTGAAAAGCCATTCCCCCATCTAAAGGCTCCACAGGAAGGCTGTGCAGGATCCCCAAAATCAGGCTCGCCGTAAAAAATGGGTGGTTTTCCTGTCCCAGTAAAGCCATCACTCCAGCACAGAGAAGATTTATCCCCGGACCGGAAACAGAAACCAACGCCATCTGTTTATAGGATAAAACCTTTTCCCGGTTGGGCACCATGCGACACCCCAAGGCGGTGAGTTTTATCAAGGCTGGTGGTGACCCCAGACAAAACAGCATACCGATGTGAGCGAATTCGTGACAGGCAACCGCCCCTAAAAAAAAGGCGCTGCTTCCTGCTCCCAAGAAAAGGCAGCAAAAGGCAAGCAGCGCGAAAGAGGAAAAACCAATGCAAATGCGGCAGCCTTTCCAAAAAACAGAAATTGTCATACCCGTTGAAGAGCCGCGTCTTCTCCTAAAGGCTCAGGACTGGCGGAAGGAGAAGGCGAGACTGACGGTAAAGGCGATGGCGAAGGAACAGGTGGTGTTTCTTCCCAGGCAGGCAGTTGAATTTCCTGGGACGCTTCTTCCTGGTACCATTCTGTGAACGTCTGGTAGATCGGTGAATCCGAGTACCGGAGCACAAGCAGCGCTGCTAGGAACAGCAGACAAAGCGCCGCCTGTAGCAAAGGAACACTGCTGGTGTTTCCGCCTTCTGGCCTCTCCGGATCTGGTGGTTCCGGCTCTTCCAGCCCTAATTCCTCAATCTCTTGCAATTTTTCCAGATCTTGCATATCTTACAGAATAATACACAGCAAACCGCTGCACCCGTCGTTAATGATCCGCTCAATGGTTTCCCGCACTTTTTCCCTGGCGTCTGCGGGCATACGGTACAGCTTGTTGTGCAAGCCCTCGTTGACAAGAGAATGAAGGGATTTCCCAAAAATGTTGGATTCCCAGATCTTCCCGGGATTCTCCTCAAACTCTTTCAGCAAGTACATCACAAGCTCTTCCGATTGCTGTTCCGACCCTACGATTGGTGTAATTTCCGTATGGATCTGGGTCTTCATCATGTGAATCGAAGGTGCGGTAGCCTTCAAGCGAATCCCATATTTTCCGTTCTGCTTGAGGATCTGGGGCTCTTCCAGCGTAAGTTCTTCCACGTCGGGCATCACAATGCCATACCCGGTCTGCTGCACATCTTCATAAGCCTGCCGCAGCTTTTGGAATTGCTGCTTGATCGCTGTCATTTCCACCAGCTGTGCCATCAGTTCCGAATCATCTTGAATCTCGATTCCTGTCTTTTCACTGAGGATTCGGTAGAACAGCGCTTGATCGAACACCAGTTCTGCCCGGCCCTGGCCGCTTCCCAGGTCAATCCGCCGTATGTTCACCGCTTTGACAGATTCACAGGATTTCAAGCTTTCCAGCATGCCCTTAACCTGGCACATTTTGTGAATGCCGCATGCACTGCGCAAAGTGGAAAGTACGCCGGAGAAAAGCCAGTGGTCCGATTCCAAGGACGTAACCCAGCCGGGCAGATCCAGAGCCACTTCCCGCACGGGGAACTGATACAGCAGGCTGGCGATAATATCCCGGATATCCTGTTCGGTGATATCGATACAGTTGACCGGGAGCACGGGAATTCCATACTTTTCTCCCAGCCTGGCAGCCAAGTCACGCGCTTCCTGGGTTTCGGGATACACACAATTCAAAAGCATGACGAAGGGGCGTCCGGTTTGGTTCAACTCATCAATGACCCGCTCTTCCGCTTCCTCATATTCTTCCCGGGGAATATCGCTGATACTGCCGTCTGTGGTGATCACCAGTCCGATGGTGGAATGCTCTGTAATGACTTTTTTTGTGCCGATTTCCGCCGCCATGTTAAAGGGAATGGGCTCCTCATACCAGGGAGTCCGCACCATTCTGGGTTGGTCTTCCTCAATATAACCGATGGCACTGGGCACAATGTAACCCACGCAGTCAATCATGCGCACTCGGAAGGAGGCGTCTTCATCGATTTGAACGTCAACAGCCTGCTCCGGGATAAATTTGGGCTCCGTGGTCATAATTGTACGCCCGGCGGAAGACTGAGGCAGTTCGTCAATGGCCCGCTCCCGCTGCATTCCATCGGGAATATGGGGGATTACCACGGTATCCATGAATTTCTTGATAAACGTGGACTTCCCTGTGCGTACCGGACCCACCACCCCAATATAAATCTCCCCGTTGGTACGGTCCTGTATATCCTTATAAACATTGAATCCTTCCATATTCTACCTCTCTACCGCAGTAATTGTCTTTATCGGTTGCATATGATCAATGGCCGGGAATCCGGCAAGGTATCGTCATACAGGTCGTTCTGCTCCCGCAGATCCGAAAGCAGTGCCCGGTGGCTTTTCGCTATATCCCAGAGCTTCTCTCCTTCCGACGCGTAATATACCAGCAGCTGGGGCTCGTGCGGATAGGCCTTGCTGTCGTCATCTATGCCCGCCGAGGCCAAATACTTCGCCGGTTCCCTGCTGTAAAGCAGACTAGAAACCCAGGTTTCCACAGAGGCTTCCACCGTATTTTTGTCGGCGATTCTGTATTCCCAAAGATCGGTCAAAGAAACAGTATCGCTGCGTTTCGCCTTCAGCCCTTCCATTTCGGTGGAAAAAGAATGGTCAAATGCCTTTTCCTGATACAGGATTCTTCCGGAAGCACTGCGGTACAGCAAGCAAATGGAATACCGCACCCGGTACGAAAGCTTTCCTTCCTCGCAGGTTGATTGGACGCTTTCCTGCTCGCACCACAGGTCCACCACCTTTTGGATTTCTTCTTCCGTCACCGTGAGAGCACACTTTTTCTTCAGCACTTCGGAATAGACTTCCTGGGCGTCCAACAAGGACGTTTGCGTATAACGAAGCTCTAAAGGCCCGTGTACAGAATAGGCGTCATCAATCATCTCTACCTCACAGGATTGATAGAGGAACGCCGTCAAAAAGACTTTCAGGGACACATCGACGCTGGTGTATTCCCCCACATCGTCTTCCCGCGGCTGGATATGACTCTCTCCCACCATCACACGAAGATCGCAAAGACAATCCTCTTCCGCTCCCCCGCACTCAATCACTTGGTTAAAGTCCAGGGACGCGGACATTTTTTCCAAGCTCCCGTCCACCGAGGACAGGTACAGGAAAGAGATGTCCGCCCGGCCGCTGACGGAAAGCTGGCCTTGGGCCAATTTGCAATCGGTGGCCCGACAGGTCACTTCCTTGCGGAGAATACTTTCCATGGGGGGCTTGCCATTTTTTAAGGGAAGCCGGTCCTCTATGGAAAATTGGTGACTAACCGCATTTACCGCCTGGGAAGCCCGGCGGCGTTCGCTCAGCTTTTCAATGCCTTCGCCTTCCAATCCACAGGTAATCTGTTCCTGACGCTGGACTACGGCCAAAACTTTCAAGCTGACGGCCAAATGCAAATCGATGCGCCGGGCGTTGACTGCCCTGCAAGTCAAATGCTCTACTGCGGCCCGTACCCAGGCTACTGCCGGTCCCTCGGGATTTTTCATTTTGATTGCTGCGGAAAACTCTTTTGTGAAATCGCAGCATTTCAAGCTGTCCCCTTTGGAATCCAGGTACAGCACCCGGATATCACACACGCCTTCACACCGCAATGTGTCTTCACTGATGCCGTAAGAAGAAATTTCCGGTACAACCCGGCATTTGAGCACCTTCTGAATATCCGCGCAATAATCCGGAAGGTTGTACTCGGTATCTATGGGCACCTCGTAAGAGCCATCGAATACGGGGTCAAAATAATCGTATGGCTGAGTTTTTCGCTTCGCCTGCATACTGATCCTCTCCTTTGCTGTTCTTACCCCATATCTATGCGCGGGACAGGAGAATATGCGAAAAAGGCGCCTGCCAGGGGATTTCCCCAGCAGACGCCTTTTCCCTATGTTCGCTGTTACATCTCTTCGATCTTCCGGATTCCATAGAACTTGCGTAAAAGCATGCCTACAAACCCTTTGCGTTTTTCGATCACGACTACTTTCATCGCCCTTGCCTCCCGTTTCCACAGCGTAGTAACGAAAACCCTAGGGCTACCAGAATCACCGCCGAAAGAAACAAGGTGAGCCCTACAGGGCAAAAACAGGAAAGGGACATTCCCAAACCAAAACTGATGGCGCAAAGACATCTGGTCTGGTAATTTTTTAAGCAGGAACAATCACAACGCAGCACGATACCATCGACCTCTCCCTTTTCCGGTTTTCTCGTTCACTAACCAGTATATCCAAAGGGAGAAAAAATGTTACGCCTGGTACACTACGATTAACGCTGTACCCGCGTGTACCCGGATTTCCGCCGCGTCTTCCACAATGCTGTTGCTCACGCCCATGAGTACGCCACCACTTGTCAGCGTCTCGTGATCCAAAGGATAAAACAGTCCCTTATAAGTCACCGTGCAGCTCGTCTCCCCAAAAGGAAACACCGATACGGTAGCACCTTTCATCTCCGTCAAACGCAACCGGCTATCTCGAATAAGGAACACTTTTGTGTGCTCGTCGGCAATGACTCCATACCCGCTGTGTTCCCGAATGAACTGGAGCACCTCCAGATTGGCCAAAGAATGATCAAATCTGGCGCCACCTAAACAACCCACCATGACAAAGCTGTGGTATCCCTTGGCAAAGCCTTTCATAACTGCATACATGGTATCGGTTACATCTTTTTCCACCGGCAAAGTGAGCACCTTCCTGCTCTTTTGCGGCGGCATCTTGGCTGAATCGAAATCCCCCACAATCAGATCGGGAGTGATATTGTATTTCGCGGCAGTCTCATAGCCCCCATCGGCACAGATCACATAGTACTTGGCCGGTTGAAACTCCTGGAAGATTGCCTCGCTTTCAATGGGGGAAGCCCCAATAATCATACATTCTTGCTTTTTTGTTGCCATTGCTTGACATCCTTTATTTCTTGATACATAGCACAATAACTTTCATGCCGGGAACGTGGAATCTTTCCGTCCGCAACCCCTTGCAAAATCGCGCACCCTTTTTCGCAAGTATGAGAACAGGAAGTGAACTGGCACTGCCCTAAATAAGGCAAAAATTCCCGAAACCCGTAAACCAACCGTTCTTTCTCGGTCAACCGGTAACGCTCAATGTCAAAGGTAGAGAATCCTGGGGTATCCGCCACATAACCGCCGTCTTCCAGCTTATACAGCTCTACTTCCCGGGTTGTATGCCGGCCGCGGCCTAGCTTTTGGCTGATCTCCCCTGTTTTCAAGTCAAATTCTGGGAAAATTGCGTTTAACAGACTGGATTTCCCCACGCCGGAATTTCCCGTAAATGCCGAGATCTTTCCCTGAAGCAGGCCACGCACTTGCTCCACCCCCTGTCCTGTGACAGAGGAAACCACATAACAGGGAATCCCTGCCTGGTCATAAATGGCTTTCAGCTGGCTTCCATCTTCCAAATCCGTCTTGGTCAATACAAGGACCGGCTGAATCCCTTCCAATTCCGCTACTGCGATTGTCTTATCAATAATCAACAGCTCTGGGTGGGGGTCCCGCAAGGAAGACACGATAAACAGCTGGTCAATATTGGCAATCGGCGGCCTTACCAGAAAATTTCTCCGAGGCAGAATTTCTTCCAGCGCCCCGGTCCCGTCTTCTTCCCCTGTGATCCGGACCCGGTCCCCAGCATAAGGGGAAATCCGTTCTCTTCGGAATTTCCCCCGAGCCGTACAGGTATAAAAACCTTCCTGGGTTTCTACGGTATAAAAACCGCCAATACCTTTCCGCACCAATCCCTCTAAGCGTTTTGGTTCCGTCACTGGGTTTCCTCCCCCTCAGAGGAAGAACTGTTTTCCCCGTCAGAACCGCCTTGGTCGGAGCTGGAATTCCCGTCGTCAGTCTGCCCGCCGCCAGAAGGCGTAAACTCATACGTGCGCATTACTTGCGTACTCTGAGAATCAAAATTGAATTGGTATTCCATATAGGTCTGGTCGTTCAAGGTGATGACAACCGTTTCTGTTCCAGAAGTGCCTGTAAAGCTGATGGTATAGCTGCTGGCATACGCGGGATTGACCACCTCGGAAGTGACCTGGGTGCCATTGCGGTAAACCTTCAACGTAATGTCCTCGTTGACGCCGCTGGGAAGCGGCACAGAAGTGGACAAGGTCTTCGTAGCGCCTTTTCCGGAACTGACTGTAATATCCACCGAAGATCCCTTGGAAACTTCCGAGCCTTCTCCCGGAGTGACACTGATTACCGTGTCCGCGGGCAAGGTGCTGGTATCGTCTTTGGTGATAGAGCCCACCGTCAATCCAGCGTCTTCCAACTTGGCGGTAACATTGTAAAGCAGATCCCCTTCCAAACCGGAAGGAATTTTCACTTTTTCTTCAGCAGGGCCACTGCTTACCTTCAGTGTAACCACGCTACCCGCGTCTACGGACGTTCCAGCCACAGGATCAGTGGACACAACCTTGCCTTCTTCTACTTTATCGTCAGCAACCGTTTCCACCTTGCTGTGCAATCCGGCGTCGGTCATAGCGTTCTGGGCGTCTTCCATGGTGTAATCGGTCACATCGGGTACTTCCACCTGTTCCACGCCGCCATTCACCAAAAGTTCCACGTCCGCATTCTTTTTTACCATAATCCCTTCTTCGGGATCCTGCTTCATAATCTCCCCAGGCTGCTTATCCGGGTCGTTGCCTTCCGTGACTTTAAAGTTGAAGCCGGAATACTCTTCATTGGCAATCACATCTTCATAAAGCATTCCCACCAACTGAGGCATTTTGATCAGATCGTTGTCTTCGTCGGGACGGTTATTCCAATAATTCAGGAAGTAAATAGCTCCCACAGCCAAGGCCACAATAATTGCGGCCACCAGTACACCCTTTACAACCATAGCGCCTTTGGCGTTGCGGCGGGAACGAACCAACTCTTCCTCATACTCGTAATCGTCGTTATAGGAAGGCGCCTGCCGTGAGGAATCATAGGCTTCCATACTGCGGGAAGCATCATAACGGGCATTAGCTGTTTGCAGATCGTAATGGAATATCACATTGGGGTTGCGCCGGAACTGATCCAAATCGTCCAGCATCTCCCCGGCGGACTGGAAACGGTCCACAGGGTTCTTTTCCATGGCCTTCATGGTGATCTGTTCCAGCCCTCTGGGAATGGACGGGTTCAGCTCACGGGGCATAACCGGTTTTGCCTGGAGCTGCATCAATGCCACAGACACAGCATTGTCCGCTACAAAGGGCAGCTTGCCGGTCAGCATCTCGTACAGCATGACGCCCACAGAGTAGATATCCGCTTTATCGGTAATGTAATCCCCACTGGCCTGCTCCGGCGCGATGTAATGGACCGAGCCAATCGCTTTATCGGTCATGGTAGTGGTTTCGCTTTGCAGGAACCGGGCAATACCAAAATCGGCTACCTTGATGGTACCGTCCTGCAACAGCATAATGTTCTGCGGCTTGATGTCCCGGTGAATGATCCCCTTTTCATGAGCACATTCCAAAGCCAGCAAAATCTGCGTGGTGAAATGAACCGCTTCATTCCAGCGGATTACCCCTTCCTGCTCAATGTATTGCTTCAAGGTAATCCCATCGATGAATTCCATGACAATATACTGGATTTGATCCCCAAAGCTCACATCGTACACCTTGACGATGTTGGGGTGAGAAAGCACCGCGATCGCCTTGGACTCATTGCGGAAACGGCGAAGGAAATCGCTGTTGTTGGAAAATTCTTCCTTCAAAATCTTGATAGCCACCCAGCGGCCTTCCACCCGGTCATAAGCCTTATAGACGTAGGCCATACCGCCTACGCCAACCAGCTCATGGATTTCGTATCTGCCGTCCAAGCGCTTGCCAATGAATCTATCCATAAACAGTTACCAAACCTTTCTGTAGAATCCAGCGGAAATCAGCCGTTTCGAATGACAGCCACTGTGATATTGTCAGCGCCGCCACTTTTTACAGCGTATTGAACCAGCTCTTCGGGGAGCGCATGCCCTTGCTGACCATACTTTTCCATATACTGTTCCAAAATCTCTTCGTCAATATAGTTGGAAAGACCGTCCGAACAAGCCATCGCCAAGTCGCCAGGCGAAAAATCCCAAGCAGCGTAATCGCAACGCACCTGCTCGTGAACCCCTAACACACGGGTAATAATATTCCGCTTGGGGTGTACCCTTGCTTCCGCCGGGGTGATCTGTCCAAAATTGACCAGGTCCTGCACATAAGAATGGTCCATGGTAATCTGGCTCAAAACATTCTCGTGCCGCAAATATGCCCGGCTGTCCCCAATATGGGCCACATGCAGCGTTCCCTTGGTGGCAATCATCAAGACCACTGTGGTACCCATTCCCCGCAGCTCCGGTTGTTCCAAAGACGCTTGGTGCACGGTATCATTCGCCTTGTTGATAGCGTTGATCATCAGATTTTTTAAATTCGGCTTACTCATGTTCTCGTCAAAGCCGGAAAGAATCTGCTCCCGAATCGATTCAACCGCCATGGCGCTGGCTACATTGCCGCCATTGGCGCCTCCCATGCCGTCACAGACAATGGCCCAGGCACTATTGGGGGAAAACAATCCGCAGTCGCAGCTGTCTTGATTGGAGCTGCGCACAGCGCCCACGTCTGTTTCAAAATCAACTTTCATGTCCGGTCCCTCCTTCGACTTTCCGTCTAAGCTGCCCACAGGAAGCTTCTATGTCTGAGCCCAGCGTCCGCCGGACCGTAGCTGTAATGCCCCGGGCTTCCAATATGGAAATGAAGCGCTTTTGCCGGTCCAGGCCGCTCTTTTTATAGCCGGTGCCTGTCACGTCATTCACAGGAATCAGGTTGACGTGGGCCAAAATCCCCCGCAATCTGCCGGCCAATTCCTTGGCGCACCAATCCATGTCGTTTACGCCGCTGATCATGGCGTACTCAAAGGAGATGCGCCGGCCTGTGTGATCGCTGTAATATTTGCAGGCCCGCAAAAGCTCTTCCATATTCCAGCGTTTATTCACCGGCATGGTCTGAGAACGAATTTCATCGTTCGGCGCGTGAAGCGATACCGATAAAGTTAGCTGGAGCTTTTTATCCGCCAGGTCGTAGATCTTGTCGACCAACCCACATGTGGACAGGGAAATATGCCGCATGCTGAGATTCAATCCCTCTGGGGAAGTGACAAGTTCCAGAAAGCGCAGCACATTCTCGTAATTATCCAGCGGTTCACCCATGCCCATCAGCACAATGTGGGAAATCCGCTCCCCTGCGTCCAGGGACGCCGCCTGTACTTGGGATAGAATTTCCGAAGCCGTCAGGTTCCGGGCAAATCCGCTCTGCCCCGTAGCGCAAAAGCTACAGTTCATTTTACACCCAACCTGGGTGGAAATGCAAATAGAACTTCCATGATGATAATGCATCAGCACGGATTCCACATGCTCTCCATCTGGCAGCCGGAAAAGATATTTCACAGTACCGTCTTTTGATACCCGTTTTTGTTCCACTTCCGCCCAGGCAATCCAGTATTTTTCGGCCAGCTGTTCCCGAAGTGCCTTGGAGAGATCGGACATTTGAGAAAAATCCTGCACTCCGCGATGCAGCCAGCGGTATACCTGTTCGGCCCGGTATTTGGGCAAGCCCAGCTCGCCCAGCTCCTCACGGAGCTCTGTAAGGGTTTTCGACTTGATGTCCTTAGGGTCTAAAAACTCAGTTTTCATAAATCTCCTTTTCTGCGGAAACGGGCGGCGAAGAAACCGTCGGAACCTCCCGCGAAGGGCAACATAGTCAACATGTAATCCGGCTCATGTACCACCCGTTCCACTCCGGGCAAGCTAAAATCCGCCGGTTCAAATTCAGAGTGGGTTGCAAGAAACCTCTGGGCGACTTGGGCATTTTCCTGGGGATTCAAAGTACAAGTGGCGTAGACCAACAACCCGCCGGGTTTTACCAGGGAAGCCCCGTTCTCTAAAATCTCATACTGAAGCTTTGGCAAATCCTTGACAGAGGCCAGCGGTTTATAACGGATTTCCGGTTTTCGCCGGATCACACCGTACCCGGAACAAGGCACATCACACAGCACCCGATCCATTAGAGGAAGACCCTCATAGGGCTTTTGACCGTCACGCTGTTCCGCCTGAACACAGGCCAATCCCAGCCGTTGGGCCCCTTGCTGAATGAGCTTGACCCGGCCTTTGTACAAATCGAAGGAATACACGCGCCCACGGTCTTCCAAAAGTTCCGCCAAGGTAAAGGTTTTTCCACCAGGCGCGGCGCAACAATCGCAGACTGTCTGGTCTGGTTCCACTTCTAGCAACTGGCAGGCAAGCTGAGCGGAAAGATCCTGAACGTGAAAGAACCCTTCTTGAAATTCCGGCAGCGCTGCCGGAGAACCTTCGCCAGATAAAATCGCTCCCCCGACCGGGAACGGCAGAGGTGTTAAGGAAAAGCCCTTGTCAGAAAGGCGCTGCGCCAATTCCGGAACCCCGATCCGCAGGGTGTTTACACGAATAAACAAAGCCGGTTTTTCCTGGAAGGCTTCCAATAGTTTTCCGGTCAACTCAGTTCCATAGGATTTTTGCCATAAGGAGATCAGCTCTTCGGGAAGCGAATACCGCAGGCTTAACGCCTTCAAATTCTCTCCTTCTGGAAGGGACAGGACAGCTTTTTTGCGGACCAGATTCCGCAGCACTCCATTGACCAATCCGCTATAGGCGCCCTTCTTCATGGTTTTGGCCTCTTCCACTGCCTCGTTCACCGCTGCCGAATCTGGGATCCTGTCCAAATACAGGATTTGATACGCCCCACACCGGAGCAGCATCATTACCTCAGGATCCAACTTCTTTTTCGGGTCTTTTAGGCACTCTCTCAGATAATAATCCAACGGCAAACGCTTTTCCAACACTCCATAAAAAATGGCAGATGCCAATCCACCGTCCCGCTGGTCCAATCCAGCGGCACGAAGTGCCTTGTCGATCACAATATTGGAATATCCTTCGTTTTCTTCCATTTGCAGCAAAGCCTGCAAAGCGGTATGTCTGGCGGTTGCCTTCATAGTCTCTTCCTGCCTGTCTGAAACGTTATCGATTCCCTTTTTCCAGAATCATCTTTCCCTTTTGATCCGGCAAAAGGATAGGAGCGGTGGTGCTAAAGGATCTCTGCACCTGCGTATGGAACAGTTTCTCACTCCAACCCAAAATGAGAGTCTTCTTTGATGGGGTGTCCTAAAAGGTAACTTTTCCCGTCCATGCGTTTTCCGTTTTCCGTCTGGATTTCCACCAGCTTCAGCGCCTTCTCTCCGCAATACACACAGAGAGCTCCTTCTTTGACAAAAGCTTTTCCAGGAACGCCCTTCTCCGGAATTACCCGGGAAGCGTGTAGCTTCAGCTTTTTACCGTCCAAATAAGAATAGGCGGAAGGCCAGGGATTTAAACCACGGATCAGGTCGTGAAGCTCCTGGGCTGGACGAGTCCAGTCGATTGCGGAAAGTTCTTTGGACAGCATGGGCGCCAATGTGGCCTCTTCCTCGTTTTGAGGAACTGGCTGTAACTTACCTTCCGCCAGCTGTTTCAATGTGTCCAGTAACAGATCCGCTCCTAGATCTTTCAGCCGGTCAAACAGTTCCCCTGCGGTTTCTTCTTCTCCAACCGGTGTTTCAGCTTTTAAAAGCATATCCCCTGTATCCAAGCCTTCTCCCATAAACATGGTGGTGACGCCCGCTGTTTGATCCCCATGGATAACCGTCCATTGAATGGGGGCCGCGCCACGGTACTTAGGAAGCAGGGAACCATGGACATTGATGCAGCCCAACCGTGGAGCGTCCAGAACCGCCTTGGGTAGAATTTTCCCGTAAGCCACTACCACAATCACGTCGGCATTCCAATTCCGGATTTCTTCCTGAACGTCCTCTTTTCGCAGAGAGACTGGCTGGAAAACAGGAATTTCATGTTGCAAGGCCAATTCCTTTACAGGTGGCGGCTGAAGTTTATGCCCACGTCCCTTTGGCTTATCCGGCTGGGTATAAACAGCGCATACCTCATATCCACCAGCGAGAAGTTTTTCCAAGGAAGGCACCGCAAAATCCGGGGTACCCATAAAAATCACGCGCATGACCGATCCCTCATTCCTCGACTTCAATAGTTCCGGATTCCAACTCTTCCGGAGTCAACATACGGCTCACGTGGGAAGTGAACAAAATCCCGTGAAGATGATCGATTTCATGGCAAAAAGCTCGGGCGCAAAGACCTTCACCAGTTTTCTCAAACCAATTGCCATTCCGGTCCTGGGCCTTTACCGTAACCTTCATGGGACGCTTTACCAAACCGAACTCCCCGGGATAAGACAAGCAGCCTTCTGCCCCATTTTGCTCCCCTTCTGTGGCGGTAATCTCCGGATTCACCAACTCGATGGGACCTTCTCCCACATCGACTACGCACACTTGACGCAAAATCCCCACCTGGGGCGCAGCTAATCCAGCTCCATTAGCGTCAGCCAAAGTTTCCTTCATATCGTCTAAAAGCTGGTGAAGCTTCTTGTCGAATTTCTCCACCTTACGGCATTCCTTTTCCAGGACGTCATCTCCGAATTTCACGATTTTTCTGATTGCCATACTTTTCCAAGTCCTTTCGCTTATAAAATCCAATAAGGGTTAGGGTCGGCGTAAGCGGTCACCTGTTGGAATTCCCGCAGCGACGCAAATTGTATCAGTAGCCGGGAAACCATCTCCTGCAACCGGGTGGAATTCCGGCATTTTATCAAAAGCTTATAACGGAATTTATTGCTTACCTTTGCCACAGCTGCCGGCGAGGGCCGCAGTACCCGTAACGGAAGCTGACTGTACTCCTCTTGGGCCAGTTGGCTGAGAAGCCTTAAAAACATATCCGCTCCCTGCTTCACGGCAGTCTCTTTTTCCCCCACAAAACCTATCACCAGGATATCTACAAAGGGCGGATACAGCATGGTCTGCCGGAAAAGGATCTCCTGGTTGTAAAAGCCGAAATAATCCTGTTCCGCCGCCAAGTGGAGTACCGGATTTTCCGGCGCATATGTTTGGATAATCGCCCGTCCGGGATATTTCCCTCGGCCAGCCCGGCCTACAACCTGCGTGATCAAATCGAAGGTCCGCTCATTGCTGCGGAAATCGTCGCTAAACAGGGATTGGTCCGCGGACAGCACGCCTACCAGCGTTACATTTTCAAAATCCAGCCCCTTCGCCACCATTTGCGTACCCACCATAACCTGGTATTCCCCTCGGGCGAATTGATCCAACTTCTTTTCCAAGGAATACTTGGCCGCCACGGAATCTGTATCGATTCGCAGCACATTGGCCTGGGGGAGCAGCTGTTGAAGCTGTTCTTCCGCCTTTTGGGTTCCTGTACCCCGAAACGTCACCGTATCGCTGCCGCATGAGGGGCAATGACTGGTATAAGGTATGGAGTAACCGCAATAGTGGCACATCAATCGGCCATTGGCGCTGTGATACGTGAGGGAAATGCTGCAATGGGGACAGCTCACTACCTCATGGCAGGTCTGACAGGAGGCAAACGTGTGGTATCCCCGGCGATTCAGCAACAGGATCGACTGTCTTCCTGCCTGGAAGTTTTCCTTTAGCGCCTGGGCCATGGTAGTTCCGATGGCCGTTTCTCCCGGAGGCGCGTCCTGGTTCATGTCCACCAGCTCTACCTGGGGTAGCACCGCCTCTCCAAAACGCTGGGAAAGCTGATGGAAACCAAAGCGTTTTTCCTGGGCTTGCCAGCAGGTTTCCACGGAAGGCGTAGCGGAAGCCAACAAACAAAAAGCCCCTGCTTTCCAGCAGCGGTAACGGGCTACCTCACGGGCGTCATAGCGGGGGCTGGATTCTGATTTATACGTGTGCTCCTGCTCCTCGTCCATAACCACCAGGCCTAGATTTTCCACCGGCGCAAACACGGCGGACCGGGTTCCCACTACGATCCACGCTTCCCCCCGGCGGACACGTTTCCACTCGTCCAAACGCTCTCCCAAAGAAAGGCCGCTGTGGAACAATGCGATACCGTCTCCAAACCAACGGCGGAACTGCCGGATTGTCTGGGCCGTTAGAGAGATTTCCGGCACCATGACAATGACACCTTTTCCCTGGTCCCGGACGTACTGGATCAGCTTTAGGAACACAGAGGTTTTCCCACTGCCAGTTACTCCGTAAAGTAAAGCAGTCCGCCGACCTTCCAGGTTTTCATATTCCTGGATCAGTTCTTCCAATACCTGTTCCTGGTCTGCCGACAAGGTCAATTCTTCTGCCCCATCTTCCTCTTCCTGGAAAAAATCAGGGCGGCGGTACACCTCATATTCAAAGGCCTCCGCCGCCCCCTTGTCCACCAAAGCCCGCACTACCGAGGCTGACGCCCCTGTGAAGTAGCAGAGCTCGCGTTCAGAAGCTTCTCCTGCGTCCAGCAAGGTTTGATATACGTCTTTTTGCCGGGGCGTCAATTTCCCAGAAAAGCTGGGAATCGGCCGAACCATTTTGGACGTGGCATCCTTTACGCGGCTCATTGCGGTATTCACTTTACAGAAAATCCCCCGTTCCACCAGCTGTTGGAACTCTTGACTGTGTTCCTCTAAGCCAGTTTCCTGGGTCAGTTTTTCCACAGGAATCGATTTTCCGGCTCCATGAAGTAGGAGAATCCCTCTCCACTGAGCGCCTGTGTAATTTTCACGGTCAAAATCCTTGAAGTCACTGCTTAAAACATAACTGTCCCGCAGCCTTATGTGATACCCTGTGGGAATCATCAGTTTCGCAGCTTCAAACAGCGTGCAGTAATACCGGTCCTTCATCCAGCGGGCCAACTCCAGCATTTCTCCGGAAAGGGCCGCTTCCCGGTCAAGGACTTTATCCACGTCTTTCACCCGGCCGCCGCCTTCCATGGAAAGGGAAAACACAATCCCCACCCGGCAACGGTTTCCCGCACCGAACGGAACGCTTACCCGCACACCGGGAACGACTTGTTCCCTCAGGGAATCCGGCACCCGGTAAGTGAAAAGCTTATCAAAGTGGTAAATGGTATTTTCTACCGCCACTTGAGCGAAAAGCTCCTCAGCCATTCTGTTCCACTACATAATCCGGCTCAATGATCCTGTATTTTCCCTGAACAAAATCCTGCACAGCCAGATCCACAGGCTTATCCACCAAGATAAGTCCCTCGTCTTCAGCCTTTTGAGCAATCTGACGGGCCCGTTTCGCAACGGCGATCACCAGCGAATATGTGCTCTTGTGAGGCACGGTAATAATGTTCTCAGACGGTTTCAGCATTTTCCAGCACCCTTTCAATGGAATTTTCATTGCGTGAGAATTTCAATTTCTCCGCCTTAATGATGGCCTGCAAGTCGCTCACCGCGTCCTCCAGACGGTCATTGTACACGATATAATCATACTCCTTGGCATGGGGGATTTCTTCCCGGGCAGTGGCCAAGCGCTTTTGGACGGTCTCCTCATCTTCTGTTCCCCGGCCACGCAGGCGTTTTTCCAACACCTTCATCGATGGCGGAAGAATGAAGATGAGCACACACTCCGGCATCAGTTTTTTCACCTGAGCGCCGCCCTTGACCTCGATCTCCAATACCACGTCGTTGCCCTGGTTCATCCACTGCTCCACCGGCTCCCGGGGCGTACCGTAATAGTTGCCCACATATTCGGCGTGTTCCAGCATTTTTCCTTCCCGGATCAGAGTTTCAAACTCTTCCCGGCTCAGGAAATAATACTGCTTCCCGTGTTCCTCGCCGGGTCTAGGGCCCCGAGTAGTAGCGGACACAGACAACCGCAGGTTTTCGTCCTGAGCGAACAGTTCCTTCAAGATGGTTCCCTTGCCGCCCCCCGACGGCGCTGAGATTACCAACAACAAACCCTTACCCATGCTTTTCCTCCTCTTCCGGACTGGGTTCCTCTTTTCCATTGAAGCGCCCAGCCACTGTTTCCGGCAAAATCGCCGAAAGCACTACATTATCGCTATCCATAATGATCACAGCTTTGGTACGGCGGCCAAATGTGGCATCAATCAGCACACCTTTTTCTTTCGCCTCTTGGACCATTCGCTTGATAGGGGCGGATTCCGGACTGACCACCGCAACCACCTTATCCGCGGAAACCAAATTGCCAAAGCCGATATTCACTAATTTCACAGAACACGCTCCTTCCCAGGATCACTCCACATTCTGCACTTGTTCCCGGATCTTCTCAATCAGCGCTTTAATATCCACCACCAAATAGGCGATCTTGGAATTCACCGATTTTGACCCGATGGTATTGGCTTCCCGGTTCATTTCCTGCACAAGGAAATCGATTTTCCGTCCAACAGGCCCTTGAGAATCCACCAGTTTTTTCAACTGCTGGAAATGACTGCGCAGCCGGACGGTTTCCTCGTCCACCGCAACCTTGTCCGCAAAAATAGCCACTTCTGTCAAAACGCGCTGCTCATCAAAGTGATTGTCTCCCAGCAGCTCCTCAATTTTTGTCCGCAGGCGCTCCCGGTAATTTTCCACCGTTTCAGGTGTGACCTGCTCCACCTGATCCACCAAAGCCAAAATATCCCCGGCTTTCTCCAGGATATCCGCCTTGAGCCTGGCTCCCTCAGTTTCCCGCATCTTCAGGAAGGACTCAATGGCTATATCTGCCACCTGCCGCACTGCTTCCCAAATAGCTTCCTCGTTTTCCGGTGCTTTGTGAACGGAAAACATATCGGAATACTTGGAAAGGAGCGCCAGCGTAACCTCGTCAGGAAGCTGATAGCGGTCTTTTAACTCCTGGAACGCTTTCACGTAGGCCGAAGCCAGCGAGTGGTTGACCAACACCTGCACATCGGTTTCTTCCAGCGTCTCAATCTGCAAAAAGACGTCAACCTTTCCCCGGGAAATTTTTTCCTGGACATACGCCTTCAGCTTGTCCTCCAAAAACAGGTATCCCCGGGTAATCCGGGAATTGAACTCGAAAAATTTATGGTTGACCGATTTGATCTCAAAGACAATGCGGCGGCCGCCAATGGTGGCTTCGCCCCGGCCATAGCCAGTCATGCTTCGGAGCATTTCAATCCTCCTATTCTTCAAAAGCCATGGAAATGGCAAAGATTCACTATCAAATTATTTTACCATTCCCCACCGGTCAATGCAACCAATTTTACCCGATTTCACAGATTCTTAAGATTCTATCATGTTTTTGACCAGTAAACCGTTACATTCCACCCAATTCGTAATGGACAATGGTGCTCATGGGTGTAAACGCGTGCGTCTCGTCCACATCAAACCCCCGCAGACGGAAAAAATCAAAGAAATCCGGAAAATCCGTCAAAATCGTGTCCGCACCGTGATCCTCTCCGTAGGAAGCCGCGGAACGCATCAAGGTATCCAGAATAAAGACCGTTTCACTATCCGGAGAATTTGTAAAGTCATACCCCTTCACAGATAAATGAGCAATATGAAGCACCTTGTCTTCCATGCACACAATCACAGACCCTACAGGCACTCCGCCATCTTTCATCACTAACATACGGCCCTTAACGCCGGCGGCGTCCAGTAGTTTTTGTTCTTCTTCCCGATTCTCCATGGCTTTCACTTGAATCATGATTTGCCGTCCCTTTCTTAATTTCTGCGGATAATGCCCGCATCTCTTCTTTTGTCAGCTCTCTATATTTCCCTTGAGGCAGCATGCCCAGTCGGACTGGCCCCACCGCAATACGCTTTAGCCGGGCAACTTCTAACCCCAACGCCTCGCACATTTTGCGAATTTCCCGGTTACGCCCTTCGTACAGCACGATCTCCAGCACCACCCGGCCCAACTCCTGTTGCAGTACCTTCACTTTCGCAGGGGCGGTCCGCCGTCCATCAATCACAATTCCCGTGCTGATTTGGTTGAGCTGGTCTTCCGTCACCGCCGGACGCACCGTTACCCGGTACGTTTTCGCGATATGTTTTTTGGGGTGGGCAACTTGGTTGGCAAATTCCCCATCGTTTGTCAGGAGAAGCAACCCTTCAGAGTCTTTATCCAACCGGCCTACGGGATACACCCGTTCCCCCACATCTTCCATGAGCTGGGCAACACATTTCCGTCCCCGTTCATCGTGAAGGGTGGTGACGAACCCACGTGGCTTATACAGTGCCAAATACAGCTTTTTCCCGGCGTCTTCAATGAGCTGGCCGTCCAAAGCGATCTTATCCTTTCCTGGGACAGCACTGTCCCCAAGATGAGCCACCCGGCCATTGACCGTCACTCTGCCAGCGGCAATCAATTCTTCCGCCTTCCGACGGGAAGTCACTCCACTGGCAGCTAAAATTTTTTGAAGCCTGCTCTTTTCCGGCAACTTTCTCACTCCTTCAATTTATCTTCCATTTCCCAGCAAGCGCTCCCAAAAACTGGGAGCCTTTCCCTGAACCGGAGCGTCTTCTTCCGCAATAAGCGGTACTCGGTCCAGCAGTCTCCCGCCTAAATACCACCGGATTTCCCCCACTTGGTCACCAGCTTTCACAGGTGCGTAAAGGAAAGCGGGCAAGTATACCTGCCGGTCAATTTTCTCGATTTCTGCACGTGGTAAAGTGACCTCTGAGCCATTCCTTCCCACTACAGATACGCTTTCTATAGTCGAACCAACTACGGGAACCTGGCTTCGCACATCGTTCCCTTTGAGAAGATACCTGTCTCCCTGAGAAAAACCATAATCCAACAAAGCCGTATGGTCGTTCCAATCATCTGGGGCGTTTAAGGTTACCGCAATCAACAGCACACCTTCTTTTTCCGCAGCTGAAACAAGACAACGTCCCGCTTGCTTTGTGAAACCTGTTTTCACACCCACACAACCCGCGTACTGGGTCAAAAGCTTGTTGTGGTTTGTATAGGTAACCTGCTTTACAGGTTCCGCAAATTCTACCGCATAGCTGGCACTGGAACAAAGTTCCCGGAACTTTTCGTTTTTCAGTGCTTCTCTTGCCAACAACGCCATATCATACGCCGTAGAATAGTGTCCTTGTCCATCGGGACTTTCCCCATCTAAGCCGGAAGGAGTGACAAAATGAGTATTTTCCATGCCGATTTCCCCGGCCCTGCAATTCATTCCCTCTACAAACTTTTCCAGAGAACCTGCCAAATAGATTGCAGCAGCATTGGCGGCGTCATTCCCGGAAGCCAGCAGCATACCTGCTGCCAAGTTGGAAAGGGATAGCTTGTTGCCTGCCTGCAAACCCATAGAGGAACCTTCAACCGCCACCATCTCCTGGGTGATCTCCATAACAGGATCCCCTAACCGCTCTGCTTCTTCTAAAGTCAGTAAGGCGGTCATGATCTTTGTAGTGCTGGCCATAGGCAACTGGGTATTGCCGTCCTTTTCGAAAAGAACGGTCCCAGTGTCCCCTGTCATTAACACTGCGCTTTGGGCGGAAAGCTCTAGCTCCGCTCCTTGGACATGCAGAGAAGCAAAAACACCCACAAAGACCAACACTGCCATGCTTGCTGTCACAGCTCGCCTAAAAATACGCTTCAACACACAAATCACCCGCCTCGCAAAAACCTATGCGGGCGGGCGAAACGCTATGCGTTAATGGGTCTCAGCAGAAGGATTCTCCGATTGGGCAGGCTTACCCGTCAAGCTCTTTTCCTTGTCAGAAGCTTCTTCCTTTTGAAACAAAGCCGTGATCTTGTCCACCACATCGGGTACTTTTTCCAGAGCCCGGTCCACGGAGCTGAGATACGGCTCAATTTGCAGCACCCGGACATTGCCGTTGTGAATGGTAA
The DNA here is from genome assembly GCA_019416395.1 of Clostridiales bacterium. Taxonomy (GTDB): domain Bacteria; phylum Bacillota; class Clostridia; order Oscillospirales; family Acutalibacteraceae; genus Acutalibacter. Next base: position 206 of record DXXH01000020.1, on the reverse strand, counting down.
GGAACGCAATCGGGCTGATGGTGATGCCAGCCCCGCTGCCACCCGCAAAAAGGCCCGAGGAAGGCTGGGTTTTGGAAGGCAAATCCGAACCGCCAGACGCAAAGCCATAGCTGACCCGGGACACTGGGATCACCGTGGTTCCGTCCGGAGTGGTAACCGGGTTGCCAATGACGGTATTCACATCGACCATCTGCTTGATCTTATCC
>DXXH01000002.1:48093-64025 GCA_019416395.1 Clostridiales bacterium | reverse complement strand
CTATTCAAGGAGATATGTGGGATTCTATTGCTCATACCCAAATGGGGAGCGTAGAATATACGGACAAACTGATGCAAGCCAATCAGCAATATTTAGGGTTTTACAGTTTTCCCGCAGGTGTGATTCTTTCTATCCCAGATCCGGAGAAGCCTGTATCACAAACTCTTCCTCCGTGGAGGTGGTCCAATGAGCAGTAAAGATCGGGCGCGTCGTACAGCGGTAGAAATTGCCTTTGGAGGAGTAGATATCACCACATCTATTCGACCTTATCTTTTATCTGTGAGCTATACGGATAATGAGGAAGATGAAGCGGACGATCTTCAAATTAAGATTCAAGACCGTGATGGAGTTTGGGTGGAAAAATGGTTGGCAAATGCCATTGAGGCGGCCGCTGATGCCACAGGGTTGAAGATACAAGCGATTTTTCTGCGGGAAAACTGGTATGGGGATGGGGCTGATAAACTGTTAGATTGTGGGGCATTCGAGCTTGACTCAATTAAGGCGTCTGGACCACCATCCACTATTACAATCAAGGGTACTTCGCTGCCCTACGGTGCTCAGATTCGGCAGACAAAAAAGACCAAAGCCTGGGAAAGCTATGCCCTGTCAGGTATTGCCAGAGAGATTGCTGGGAATGGCGGAATGGTGTGCATGTACGAATCTGCCTCCGATCCATATTATGAGCGGGTGGAACAATACAAGGAAAGTGACATCTCGTTTCTCTCTAAGCTGTGTCATAACGCAGGGATTTCATTAAAGTCTACAAATAACCTATTGGTGCTTTTTGACCAGCAGACCTATGAGCAAAAATCCCCTATATTCACTGTGAAAAAAGGTGACGGAAGTTATACCAAGTATGATCTTTCCATCGGGACAGCGGACACAAAATATTCTTCTTGTAGGGTTAGATATGTGGATCCGTCTACCGGCATAGTGATTGAGGGAATCGCTTATAGTGATGACTACAAGGAAGGATCAAAAAATAACCAGCAATTGGAAGTCACTGCAAAAGTCGCGAATGCTGGAGAGGCAAAGACACTTGCGGCTAAGCGGCTGCGGCTCCACAACAAATATTCCCGAACAGCAAATTTCACATTTCCAGGAGATCCTGATAAGATGGCGGGCGTTACAGCCATGCTTGCTGGGTGGGGATCTTGGGATGGGAAGTATATTGTGATGCAGTCTAAGCACTCGTTGAGCGCTTCTGGCTACACCACACAGGTGACGCTTAGGCGAGTGGTGGAGGGATACTAATGGGCGCCGAAAACCTAATTTCCAGAATGATTCAGGTAGGCACAGTCAGCTCTGTGGACAAGCCCGGGCGAAGAGTGCGTTGCATCCTTCGGGAAACAGGGCATACTTCCGGATGGCTCTATGTTCTCAAAAGTTCGCCATTGATCCCGGACGAAAATTTGCCACAGCATACTGAAAGCCAATCAGGTGGGGATGGCGAAGCGTTATTTGCCAACCATTTCCACGAATTGAAGGTTAATCCTTGGATGCCTAAGGTTAATGACCAAGTCCTCATAGTATATTTGCCGGTGGATGATGGAGATGGATTTGTGATAGGAGGAATTTGAGATGCAGGTAGGTTGTCTTGGGAATATTGTATTTGAGGTTTCCTCGGATACAGTGGAAACTGTAAACAACATGACCTGGTCCGGCTCTGTCCGTTACGGAACTCACCAACGCCATCTTACCGATGCTCTCACAGAGTTTACCGGGATCGATCCTGACAAGATCACGTTTGATATTTATTTGTCTGCCTACCTTGGGGTAAACCCCATGGAGGAAGTGATCAAGATTTGGAACTATGAACGGGACGGAACTCCGGTTACCTTTGTCCTGGGTACCAAAATTTACGGAAAATACCGGTGGACCATCACAGATCACAAAATGAAAGCGCAGACCTTTGATGGAGATGGGGACGTTACAACTGCCACTGTTTCTGTGAGTCTGCAAGAGTATATCAGGAGCTGAAATCATGAGCTATATTGTAAGTGCAAATGACCCGGGAAAAATCATCCTTTCCCAGAAAGATCCCGTGGCGAATATACTCCAGAATATCTGCATGATACTGCGTACCAGGCAGCTTTCTTGCCCTTTGTATCGGGAATTCGGACTTCCTATGCGGTTTGTGGACCGCCCGTTCACTGTGGCCAGATCCATTCTCATGGTGGAAGTTAAGGAAGCTGTGGAGCAATTTGAACCTCGAGCAGAAGTTGTGAATGTGGAGCTGACAGAGGATCCTGGTTTTCCAGGGAAAATGTTTCCTACGGTGGAGGTGATTATTCATGAGTAGAAACTCTCCATATCAGTTCATCTCCACGGACACCGGAGAACTGGTTCCTTTGTTGGTATCTGGATATGAAAAGATCACTGGTGTGACGGTGCAGCCTGCCAGTCCGGAGAAGTTATTTATCCAGTGGGTGGCGAATGTAATCGTTCAAGAACGGGTACTCAATAATTATACCGGTAACCAGAATATTCCTTCCCGGGCGGAAGGCGAAAATCTGGATTCATTGGGAGAACTATTCTATGTTACTCAGAGGCCACAGGCCCAAGCTGCTGTTTGTACTGAGAGGTTTTATATTTCAGAAGCTCAAGATACCGCTGTGATTATTCCGGCAGGCACACGAGTCACAGATAAGTCCAATACTCTGATTTGGGCTACTCAGCAGGATTGTTATGTGGATATTGGGGAAACTTATGCGGATGTTCCTATTTACTGTCAAACTTCTGGCAGCTTAGGAAATGGCTATGCTGCTGGACAAATCAACGAACTGATCGATATCTTCGATTACTATTCTCAGTGCGAAAATATTACGGTGAGCGATGGTGGTTCCGATGTGGCAACTGATGACGAATATTATGAGCTGATGCGAGCAAGTCAAGACGCTTTTTCCACGGCGGGGCCAAAGGGAGGGTATATTTACAACGCAAAATCGGTGTCAACGGAGATCATAGACGTTGTTGCAATGAGCCCTGCGGCCGGAGAAGTAGAACTCTATGTCCTGATGTCTAATGGAAAAGCGGCCGGCACAGAGGTGAAGCAAGCGGTACTAAACGCTTGTAACGACGAAACAGTGCGTCCTCTGACAGACATGGTGTCTGTCAAGGATCCAGAAACTGTTGAATATGATATTTCTTTTACTTACTACATCCCAGAAGAGGTCACTTCCAGCTCTGCAGAAGTAGAGGCTGCTGTAGACGCAGTGGTTTCAGAGTATGTGTCTTGGCAGAGTGGAAAGCTAGGACGTGATATTAATCCTTCCAAGCTGATCGGGATGTTAATGCAAACTGGTATCAAGAGAGTGGAGTTGACAAGCCCATTGTATACTGCTCTTAAGGATGGAAGTGACAGGTCAACGCCTCAACTTGCCGTGGTGGGAGAGATAACTGCTACGAATGGAGGACAGGAAGATGAATGAAAACCACAGTTTGACGCCCGAAAATCTATTCCGAACTCTCCCTTCTCCTTTGGCGGAAGATGAGAATATGCGGGCTTTGGCAGAATCCATTGCCAACGTCTTAGCGGCCCGGGTGCAGGAAATTCGACAGGTATTGATCTATTGCCGAATTGATGAATTACCAGAAGATCTCCTGGACATCCTGGCCTATGACTTCAAGGTCGACTGGTGGGACGGAGATTATACCCTAGAGCAGAAACGACAGACACTCAAGGATTCCTGGAAAGTCCACCGAATGTTGGGCACGAAAGCTGCCGTGGAAACGGCCATATCCGCTATTTATCCAAATACCCTGGTGAGGGAATGGTTTGAATATGATGGACGACCTTATCATTTTAAGCTTCTCATTGATGTGTCATATCAAAATGTGGACCCGGTCAAGCACCAAATTGTGCTGGACCGGGTGAAATTTTATAAAAATCTCCGTTCTGTACTGGATGACGTGGAGTACTACGAGGCAGGTGCAACTGCGGTTCAATATGCCGCAACCGCTTACACAGGCAGCACTATCCGGGACGGAGCGACTGCCTATCAATACTGAAAGAGGAGGTGGCATAAATGCCCAACTGGACCGGAATAATCACAAACGCCGGAACATTGCTGCTCAGTGAATGGGTAAATGAAAAGACCCTGACCATCACCAGCGCTCAGGCAGGAACGGGAACTGTCCCTGCTGTTGCCCTAATGGGCCAGACCGCCCTGGTAAACCCCAAACAGACCGCCGCAATCGCAGGTGGTAGAGAGATAGAGGGTGTAAAGAGAATCAGCTTGCAAGTGACTGCTGCTGAAACAGAATATACCCTCAATCAGTTCGGCCTTTACGCCAAGGTGGATGACGGATCTCCGGTACTTTTAGCCATCTACCAAAACGAGAAAGGGATTCCTATCCCTTCCCTCAGCGATACACCAAACTTTCTCTATACCTTTCAGGCGGCCATTTTGGTATCCAACCAGGGCACTTGGGAAGTAACAATTAGCGCTTCGGCCAGTCTGACGTGGGAACTTGTGGGCGTGCCCAGTGGCATTGCGGGGCTTGACGCTACCGGGAAGGTTCCGAAAGAACAGCTTCCGGCATATTCCGCCGCCGACGTAGGCGCTGACCCCACAGGCACAGCAAACCAGGCCGTATCCACGCACAACACATCTCCGAACGCTCATACGTCGCTGTTTGCCACCAAACAAAATAAGCTTACAGGCAAACAAGGCCAGGTGGTGGGCTTTGACAGCCAGGGCAACGCCCAGGCCCAAGACCCGCCCAGTGGCGGTTCCGGCAAACGTGTGTGCCGTTTTGTTGTCGGTACTTCTACCGCTGGTTGGACTGCCGACGATTGCGATTACTTATGCGACGGCACAGCGGATGACGTGGAAATCAACGCCGCCATTCAAGCGCTTCCCAGCACCGGCGGCGAGGTGGTAATACTTGACGGGACGTACAATATCACGGCCACCATTGCCGTGAATAAGGACAATGTAACGCTTTCGGGCAATGGTTCGGCGACCATACTGAAACGTATGTGGAATAGTAGTAGTGCTGAGGGAGTTATAACCATTACAGCTTCAAATGGTAACTGCACTATAAAAAATATACAGATTAACGGAAACAACTCAAGTTTTACGTCTACTTATAATAACGGAATCTACGTAAATTCTGGCAACTACAATTCCATTTCGGGTGTGATTACAAATTACAATGCGGGCAATGGTATTAAAGTAGTCGGTGCAATCACTGAAACAACCCTAGTTTTTAATCATGCCCTGTACAACACAAAAAGCGGGATTTATGTAGCTGTGCCTACAAATGTATTTGGGAACAGACCAAACATTTCCTACAATAGGTGCAGAAGTAATGGAGGTTACGGGATTTTTATTTATTATATGAATGACCCCGTCATAATCGGAAATAACGCCTGTTATAATGACTCTGACGGACTCCATATAATAAAAATGGACAGAGGAATTGTTGCAAACAATTGGTTTTGCGGTAATAAGAATGATGGGATCAATTTTTCGGGGTATAATACCGGAGGCAAAGTTGGCAATTCAACTATTTCTGGAAATTTTTGCAGTTCTAATACTAGATACGGCCTGTATTGTGATAATGTAGACAGAAGCGCAATTACCGGAAATGTTTTTTATAATAATTCTTATGGAATGTATTTACACTCTATTACAAAGTCATCTATTACAGGAAATGTTTCATACCGGGATAGCTATACTGGCGATCAATACTCGATAAGAGCCCTTAGCGCAGCCAAAAACAACCTATTTGTGGGAAACAGCATTATGGGCAAAAATTACGTTGACGAAGGTACCGGAAACACTTGGGCCAACAACAAATACCAGTAAGGGGGGGAAAGCATGGAATACCCATTTCGAATGTACGGTGAAACTGTAGAAATCTACCGTTATCAAATTACATACACGGAAGGAGAGGAACCGGAAGCCCATCAGGTAACACAAGGATTTCCTACCTTGGAAGAGGCTCAGGCGGAAGGGGACAGGCATGGTGTAACGCCTGAACCCTTGGATACAACCGCCTATGAGTGGATAGAGGGGCTTACGTTCCCCACCCGGAACGACGCTATGGCTGTATATGACCTGGGAGAAGCGGGGTACAAAGAACAACTCGCAAAAGAAGAAGCGGAAAAGGGCAGGCTGGAAACTCAAGTGACAGAGTTGCAGCTTGCCCTTGTTGATGTGTTTGAATCCGGGTTAACTCAGGTAAACAGTGCAAACGAACAGATCACCCAGCTGCAGCTGGCACTCGTTGAGCTGTACGAATCCACTTTTATACCAAAAGAAACTACATAAAGGAGATTGGCATGATGGCGAAAATCTACGCAGAACTTATCAAAAAGGGCCTTAAGACCATCGGGGACGTGCCCGAACAGCTTCGAGAGGAAGTCGCCAAGCTGTTGGAATCCCAGAATACTGTAGAGAACGCCGGTGAAGAGTGATGCTGCTCTTTATCCGGCTTTTTCTTATAGAGTTGCTTTTGCGAAAGGAGGTGGAATGTATGGCAGCAGTATACGCTACACTGATCGTCAAGGGTCTGCGGACTTTTGAGAGCGTCCCCGCTCTGGTGCAGGACCAGGTCAAGGAGATCCTGGTAGCCTTGGAGCTGGAAGAGCTGGCTCAGTAATCCAAACATAGAGAAGGGGGCGGCATTGTGCCGTCCCTTTTCTCTTTGGAGAAACAACGGGAATCCCGTGAACAATAGAATATTTTGCAAAAGGGGGAAACCCAATGGACTTAAACCAACTTTTTTTGCATGGAGGGATTGGCCTGGCGGTATTACTGACTTTGGTTCAAATCGCTCCCATCAAGTTTGACCCCTGGACCGCCATTGCGAAAGCCATCGGGAAAGCCTTCAACGGAGAGGTCTTGAAAGAGATCGGTGAAACCAAAACGGAACTGGAATCTCATATCCACATGGACGATGAGCGCAACGCAGATTTACATCGAGCCAGGATCCTGGAGTTTAACACTGAACTTTTAAGGGGCCAGCGCCATACCCGTGAGGACTTTATCGATATTCTGACGGAAGTGGACGTTTATGAGAGCTATTGCAAATCCCACCCGGAATACAAAAACTCCCGCTGTGTCCATGCGGTGGCAAACATCGGGAGAGTTTACGACGAGTTGCTGCGTACCGGGGACTTTTTGGCGGAAGGGCGGCGGCCTCATGATTGACCTTCTTTTCGGAGTGGCCTTAGCCCTGGCGGTGGCCGGGTGCGTGGTGTTCCGGTTGGCAAAGGGAAAAAGCCCCGGGGTGATGAACATGGTGCTGCTGATCTCCGCCCTGCTGTTAGCCTGGTTCACCGTGACTATGATCCGCACATTCCAGACCTACGGCATGATACCAGACACCCTGGTAAATTGCGTGTTTATGGCGTTGGCAGGCGAAGCGGGGGTGATGGGCTGGATCAAAACCAGCAAGGAAAAATACCGGGACAGGCGGTGGCAGAAGCAGGATCAGAAAGAACTGGAAGAAGCCGCCAAACGCCCCGCAGAGGAAGGACGTGAAAAAAATGACCAATGAAAAAATGATCTGGGATTACCTGACGTCCCAGGGATTGACCCCGGCCGGAGCTGCCGGGCTGATGGGAAACCTTTACGCCGAAAGCGGCCTGGAACCCCAAAATCTGCAAAACAGCTATGAGAGTAAGCTCGGCTACACCGACGCCACCTACACGGCAGCGGTCGATAGCGGAGCTTATTCTAATTTTGCCAAAGATTCCGCCGGGTACGGTTTGGCCCAATGGACCTACTGGACACGCAAGCAGGCCCTGCTAGATTACGCAAAATCCAAGGGCAAGTCCGTGGGAGATCTCACCGTTCAGCTAGATTTTTTGATGAAGGAACTGTCCACGGATTACAAGGAGGTGCTCAATACCCTGAAGAACGCTGGGAATGTGAAAACCGCATCCAATGTGGTGCTGCTCCAATTTGAGCGGCCGGCGGACCAAAGTGTGACGGTGCAAAACACCCGTGCCAAGATGGGACAAGCCTACTATGACAAATATGCCGAAAAAGCGGCGCCGGAAGGAGAAACCAGCAGTATGACAGAACAGCAGCTCCGCAAGAAGTACGTGGACTACGCCATTACATACTTGGGCTGTAAGGAGAGCGATGGCAGTTTTAAAAAGATCATTGACCTGTACAACTCCCACACGCCCCTGGCCCAGGGTTACAAAATGAAGTACACCGACGCCTGGTGTGCTTGCTTTGTGTCGGCAATGGCTATTGGTACTGGGCTGACGGACATCATTCCATTGGAAGTCAGCTGCGGCCGGTATATCACCCTGGCGAAGAACAAGGGAATCTGGGTGGAAGATGACAGCTACACTCCAAAGACGGGCGACTTGATCCTTTACGACTGGGACGATACCGGGGCTGGAGATTCCACAATCGGCGCAGACCATATCGGTATCGTGGTCAGTGTCAGCGGTAAGACCATCAAGGTAATCGAGGGCAACAATGGAAGCGCCGTAGCATACCGATCTATCCAGGTCAATGGCCGGTACATCCGGGGGTATGTCACCCCCAAATATGCAGGAGCTGCCAGCGGGACAACCGCCGGGACTAGCACCACCATTTCCAGCGATGCCTTGGAGCACAAGGTGGGGGAGATAGTGCAGTTTACCGGCTCCAAGCACTACGCTTCCAGCACAGCCGCCGCCAGCAGCGCGGCCAAATCCGGCCCGGCCAAGATCACGGCCACCGCCGCCGGTGCGGCCCACCCTTATCACCTGGTGCATACGGATAGTGCTTCCAACGTCTATGGCTGGGTGGACGCGGAAGACATAATCGGACAGGCTGCCGCCGAGGAATATCAGGTTTACACCGTTAAGTCCGGGGATTCTTTATGGGCCATTGCTCAGGAACTACTGGGGAACGGCGCCCGTTGGCAAGAGATCTCCCAGCTCAACGGGCTGACTTCCACCACCATTCGGGTGGGGCAGCAGCTGAAAATCCCCCTGTGATCTGGCTGCTGCTGGTTTTGGCGTTGCTGGGGGCGCTGGAACTTTGGAGCAATGAAAGAAAGGGAAGATTCTAATGCTTGTAATTTTTGCTGTTCTGGGTTGTATGGCACTTTGCGGTACCCTGGCTGTCTGTATAGCCTGTGTTGTTGCTACAGTCCGATGGAAAGGGGGAGAAGGGTGTGATGAAAGCCAATGCGACACTTGCCCATTTCCCTGCGAAAAACATCAAAACAACGATAAATGGAGGTTCTAACAAGGTGGAATTTTTTGATTTGTCTGTGATTATTAGTATTGTGGGAGTACTGGTAGTGATCACCAATATCATTACCCAGGTGCTAAAGCAGCTTACCTGGGACAAGCTTCCTACCAATATCTTGGTGGTGACCATTGCGATGGTTTTGACGTTGGTAGCGCTTTTTGCTTATTGCCAATTCGAGGGTATTGCCATTGTATGGTATATGGTAGTGGCCGCCGTGGTACTTGGCTTTTTTGTGGCTTACGCAGCTATGTTTGGATTTGACAAACTGAAAGAAGCTATTTCCCAGCTAGACAAGAAATAAATCTGAATTTACGCAGGCGGGCAACACTTTCCCGCCAAAGAAAAAGCCCGCAGTGCACCAGTGGAAAATCGGTGACTGCGGGCTTTTTTTGTTTTTGAGTTGCATTATTGGTGCTCTACATGATAATGTAGGATATAGGGTTGGTAAATACATAGAAAATGAAAGGTGAAGGCTGTATGGAGAACATAATAGAAACATTAAGTACTTTGAGCGGAATAGGTTGGCTCATCTATTTGATAAAATGGGTTTTCGAATATATTGTTCCATATTTGCTGACACGACGTAATAAAAAGAAAGAAGCTATATTGGACCAAAAGAAATACGTTAGCAAAGTGAAGTTTGACCATGAATTTCAAATTTATCAAGAATTAAGCGAGAAAAATTTATCGTTAGTCTATAAAATCGGAGAAATAACGCTTTCCATTAAATCGCAAATTTTTGAAAAATCAAATGATGAATTACTGAGAGAACTAGTTGATTTTGAAAATGATGCAGAATTTTGCAATAAAAAATATGGACCCTTTATAAGCAAGGAATTATTTGATCAATATAAAGAACTCTATAAAGAGTGTCACACATTTGCAAAACAGTATGGCATCTGGACTAGCGTAAAAGGGAAATATGACTCTATCTCATATCAGGATAAAATAATGTCAGTGGAGAAGTTAGAACAGGAAATAATTCAACAACAAAAAACTGTCTCTGATAAATCTGATAAGCTCTTAGAAACTTTAAGGTCGTATATTAATTCTTTGGAATGTGTTGAATTTGAAAAAAATGATTATTTTGAAAAGATGAAGGGAATGGCATGAAATCCCTTCCCCTTAGTTCTGCTCTGCCAACATATTTTACCCGTGTTGCAACTTATGTCAGACCGCTTTCTTCGTGTTTCTCGTGGCTTTTATTCAGCGCCAGTAGAAATGTAGCTGGGTAAAGAGAAGAGCAACGAGTCACGTTCCTCTATGGAGCTGCTATACGTTTTGTCCAAGAAGGAGCAAAACTCTTCATAACTAAGATATCCCATTTTCTTCATTGCAGAGCTCGCGGCTGTGAGTTCTGCGGGAGTCCAGTCTTTGCTCATTGTTATTTATCCCTTCTGTGCTTGATCCAGTGCTTCTTGGAGTTCCGCAATTTTTTGCTCTTGACGCTGGCAATGCTGGTGGAATTCTCTTTCCAGCTCCAGAATTTGGCTTTTTAACCGAGCGATCAAGTCGCCTCTCGCTTTCGCCATTTCTCGAATTCCATGTTCGCAAAAGTCTGTAAAAAAAGCCTCTTTGTCCCCTTCGAATTTGCAATAGTCCTCTTCGATTTTTATATATTCCTCAGCGGTGGGCTCGAATCCTGTGCGCTGGATAAATTCAGCAATCATCATTTTAGCTTGACCTCCTTGATTTATCTGCCTTACTTGGATATAATAAAAGTGGCCGGGGTAAGGCTCCCGGCTCACCTTTTTGGTGCTTGTTGTGAGCGGTTTCTGTGGTAGGGGGCCGCTCACATTTTTTATGCCTTGACCTTGCTGTCCCGCACGATCTTAGCGGCGGCTTCCGGGTCTTTGGCGGTTGCTTCAATCAGCTTTGCGATGTTCTCAAGGTACTGATTGAGCTCGGCCGTGGTCATTTCGTCCATTTCCTCACTTCCCTTCATAAGAGGTTTTCCTCTGCCTTACAAGTATATTATAAACCATATGGTATATAATGTCAACCTTTTATTTTAAACTTTTTAGATTATTTTTTTAAGTTTTTATTTGACAATATAAACTTTTTGGAATATAATATGCTCAAGGGGTGATATAATGACCGCTAGGCAGGTTGTAGAGATGGCTATTGCTTATTGTGGAATTACCAATGCGGAGCTTGCTCGAAGATTGGGATGGTCTCCGCAACTTTTGAATAAAAGGCTTAATACAGGAAAGTTCTCTCTGGAAGAATGGGAAAAGATTGGAGCGGCGTTAGGCAGCACTGCGAAGGTAGGCTTTATTTTTCCCGATGGAAAAGAAGTTGGTTTATAGATTGCAAAAGACCCGGACATAAAGAGTCCGGGTCTTTTTGTTTGGGAAACTATTCTTTCCGCAAGGAAGTGCCCCTGCGAGATTTGATCTCAGTACCATCATCGGGTACCCGCACGATCAGTTCATCCAGCCGGCAATCCAGAGCCTTACAAATAAGGTCCAGATGTTCCAACTTCACTCTGTCCGCCATTTCGTGGTAGAGTTCATTGATCGTAGCGGCCCGTATGCCTGTGGCACGAGCCAGATCAGCTTGGGTCCACCTTCGTTCGCCAAGTCGAGTGGACAGTAAAATCCGAATCATAGCAATTCCCCTTTGAGTATAATTCTATCTATTTTCGGTAGAATTATCAGGAAATTGGAAGATAATAACGGAATACGTAATTTCAAGGCAAAGAAAAAGCCCTGTGGAAACAAACCCACAGGGCTTTTTTTATTTACCCTCGGGAAGAGGGCACACCAGTACAAACCATAGACCATAACGATAAAGTCTTATAGTGTTCGCCTGGTTCTCCATTGGTGACCCATCGGGGATTCGAACCCCGGACACCTTGATTAAAAGTCAAGTGCTCTACCGACTGAGCTAATGAGTCATGAAAGCTGTCCATTCCGGACAGCTTATTTATTATAGCAAGAAATTTCCCGGCTGTCAACTGGAAAATGAAATCCAGCGATTATTTTGCTGTAAAATGTTTGACAAAGCAGCTGCCGTCCGGGCTGCCCTCATGGTTATACCAAGAAAGGTCCAGCCCGCCATGCATCAGCAGTGCGCCGGAATACACCTTTCCGGTGTCCTCGTCGGTATAAAACGTATCCGGATCCAAACCAGGCAGGCACAAGGGTTGATACAGGTTGTCCGGTTTCCGCATCACCACCCGGGTGAACAAGACTTCCTTTTTATCCGGGCTTACAAATTCCCAATCACACAGGAAGGGATCCTCTGTGGGAGAGGTGATCCGGTAAAAATCGCCGTAGCGGATCAAATCATAGTATTTGTGATAGTCCGCCACCTGTTTCCGGACCATGTCCCGTTCCTCTTCCGTGAGCTTTCTGGGATCCAGCTCATAGCCAAAGGTGCCGCACATAGCCACCGCGGCCCGCGTGTCCAGCCCAGCCCGGGAATTGGCGGATACGTGGGCGCCCAAAGACGCAATGGGATAGCACAGGGAAGCGCCAAACTGAATGCTCAGGCGCTCAATGGGGTCGGTGTTATCGCTGGCCCAGATCTGAGGCGCGTAATACAGCATTCCGGGATCAAACCGGCCGCCACCCGAGGAGCAGTTCTCCAGCAAAATGTTGGGGAATGCAGTGGTGATCCGGTCCATCAGGTCGTATACGCCCAGCACGTACCGGTGGAAAAACTCCCCTTGCCGTTCCGGCGGCAAAATGGCGCTGGCTGCTTCGGTGATGTGCCGGTTGCAGTCCCATTTGATGTACTCAATGTTGTTTTTGGAAATCACATCGTACATCTGCTGGAAAATATTGTCCCGCACGTCTTGCCGGGTCATGTCCAACACGCACTGGTACCGGGAAATGGAATGCTCCCGGCCCTTTGCACGAATGGCCCAGTCGGGGTGGGCCCGGTACAGGTCGCTGTCGGGATTGATCATTTCCGGTTCGTACCAAATGCCGAATTTTACGCCCAAATCGTTTACCCGCTGAATCAGATGGGAAAGCCCGCCTTTCAGCTTGTTCTCGTTGACGTACCAATCCCCCAGGGCACGGTGATCGTCATTGCGGGCGCCAAACCAGCCGTCGTCCATAACCAGCATTTCAATGCCCAGGTCTTTGGCTTCCTTGGCGAATTCCACCAGCTTGTCGTCGTCAAAGTCGAAGAATGCGGCTTCCCAGCTGTTGATCAGCAGGGGACGCTTCTTCTTGGTCCATTGGCTGCGGCACAAATGATCCATGTAAAAATGGTGGAATGTCCGGCTCATGCCGCCCAAACCGGTGTTGGAGTACACCAGCACTGCTTCCGGGGTCTGGAAGCTTTCACCCGGCTCCAGGCGCCAGCGGAAATCTGTGGGGTTGATGCCCATCAGCACCCGGGGACAGCCCTGGGTATCCACTTCCACATCAAAAGCGAAGTTGCCGCTATAAATCAGGTTCATGCCCCATGTTTCCCCGGTTTCCTCGGTGGCGGTGGATTTTGCCAAAGCCAGGAAGGGGTTGTGGTTGGGGCCGGTCATGCCGCGTTTGGACTGAATGGACTGGATTCCATGCTGCAAGGGGTGGCGTACGGTGGTGTTTTCTTTGTTCCACTTGCCGTAAACATGCACCATGTCCAAATCCATGGTGGGCAAGTCCAGGCAGGCGCTGTAGGCCCGTTCCAACACCACCGGCTCACTGCCGGTGTTTTCCAGCCGGACGCTTTTCGCCAACACGGGATAGTCCTCAAAGACGGTGTAAAGCAGGGTGGCCTTGACTCCGGTGACAGCGTCCAGGGTTTCCACTTCTAGGGTCTGGGCCTTGCCGTTCCGGTCAAATGTGGCGGGCAGCCCTGCCAGGGCCGGTTTCCCTTCATAGATCTTGTGGGAAACGTAGCGCACGTCCGTAACAGCATCCCCATTGGCGTTGCGTACGGACAGGGCGGAGATGCGGAAGTCTCCGGCCCCATTGGTGGGGTATTCCATGGGAACCACATCTGGGGAAAAATAGGGATCGTCCACTTTGGGATTATAGGGGCTCAGAGAGGAAAAATGGCCCCGGTACATCAAATAAGAAAGATCGGTATCTGGGATTTTTGCCCCACAATACAGGTGAACCAGGTAATTTTCCCGGTATACCATAAAAGCGTAAGTAAACAGGCCGGTATCCAGTTTGAAAACACGATGTTCTTGGTCAAAAGAGATGGGCATGTTAAAACCCCTTTCCAAAAGAAATTTTCAGCTTATCTTAGCATAGAAGCCCAGGCCTTTCAAGAAGCTTTGGAAGATTTTTACGGTTCCAATTCCAGGCTTAAACGCACAAGATCCGTTGTGGTGAGAAGACCGTCTCCATCGAAATCCACCGCCCGGCGGTAGGGGTCCTCTACCTTGTCATCTTCCAAAAGCAACGTTTGTCCTGTTCGCAAATCTTGCTGGGACAAAGTGCCGCTACCATCGCAGTCGCCTAGAACTACCAAAGTGTAGCTCTCCACCGTCATTCCGGTGGCCAAATGCCCGGAACTCACCTTTTCTCCATCGGGCCGGAAAATCTGTACCGCGTCCGGTACAAAATAGGACAGCAGCTGATTTATGGTCACATCTGGCTCCAACACCAGGAAATTTCCCTCAGGTGTGATCCCTTCCGGAGTGGGATTGGGGGAAAGCGACGGGTCTGGCGAAATGGACGGGTCTGGCGAAATGGACGGATTTGGCGAAATGGACGGGTCTGGTGAAATGAACGGGTCTGGTGAAATGAACGGGTCTGGTGAAATGGACGGGTCTGGTGAAATGGACGGGTTCGGCGAAATAGACGGATCTGGCGAAACGGAGGTGCTTGGTGAAATGGTGGCCTCAGAAGGCTTCTTGTGGAAGGGCAAAGCTGTAAACCAATAGCTGCCGTCTTCCAGGGTGATGGCTCCCTGTCCGCATACGGCCAAAAGAGTGCCGCGCAAAGTAAGTTCGTCTAAGGTTTCCCCGGAAAGGTCCGCGTGCTTTACCAGGTTGTCCTGGGCGTAGATCAGATGCTGGTCCTGATCCATGGCAAAGAGCAGGGGGGAAGCCAGAGCGGAAAGACGCACCGCTGTCTGTTGGGCCCCTGTTTCATCGTAATGAGTCACATACCCAAAGGGATCTGTCAGCAGATAGGAATCGTTTAGCAGGCAAAAGGGCGGATAAGCGCCGTAGGTGCTTAAAAGGGTTTGAGAATTCGAGGCGGGACGCCAAAAGTAAATAACGTCGCAGGCAGCAAACAGTGTGCCTTGTGGAGTGATCTCCAGAAAGGTCACACCAGTGTTACCGTCCAGATCTGCTTCTTTTACGGTTCCGCTGGTGTCGCACACCTGTAAGACGCCGGGCTGGGTGGAAGTTGTGAAATAAAAAGAGCCCTCACTGTCGCAGTCATACAATTCCAGATTGTTTGACACTACAGGTAAAGGCCGGGTATCCGCGGTTTCCAAGTTGGGCAGCGAAAGCCTTGTGAGGGAAGTGGTCTGGCCCTGATTCTCCAGCACAAACAGGTTATTGCCCCGCAAGGCAGCCCACAGCAACTCCCCTTGGGAAAAATCTTTCCGTGAGAATATCTCTCCCGTGGATGCGTTCAAAGTCATGACTGTGCCAGCGCCGGATTGACCCCCGGAATAGGCCAGTAAACAAAAACTACCCCAATCCTCTAGCAAAAGAATAGAACTGCCTTGAGGCATTGGGGCGATTTGCAGGGAGACTGGCTGCTCATTTCCCAGAAAAGCCAGCGAACACAACAGAACCAG
>DXXH01000002.1:42420-48083 GCA_019416395.1 Clostridiales bacterium | reverse complement strand
TTTTCCAAAGCAGCCTTTGCAGGCCGCCCAGTGGTTTTGCCCTGAAATCCCTGGTTTCACGCATCAGCAGATCCCTCCTCATCTCCAAATGTTGTCAGGAGTTTGTTCCGCGCTCTCTGAAAAATTCTTTGGCCAGACCGGAATCGCCGGTCAGGGCGGCCAGCACCAGTTGGTAGAATCCTTCCGGATTGTTGTAAAACCGGTCTTTGACCATTTCCGCCTGAGCTTTGTCTGGCACGTACAGGGAAACCGTCATCAGATCCATTTTCCCACCGGAAATGTGGAATGTGACCTGCAATCCCTCATCGGTCTCCTGAATATCCACCCGGTTTTCCCGTTTGGCCCGTGCCTGGGAAAGCAGGGTGAAAGCGGCTTCCAGGGCTTTATCCCGGACAGATAAGGGCAAAGTAGCGTCCAAGCTGTCCGCGATTTCTTTTCCTGCGGCCGTGACCGTGTAGCAGCCGTCTTCCTCTTGGGTGATATTCCCTTGGGCAAGTAGGGTCGCCAAGGCGTCCTCTACCTCAAAATAGTTGGCCAACCCCTTTTCCTGAATGATTTCGGTCAGGTCCTGCCGGGCCAAGGGCGCACGCACGCTGGAAAGAATATAGCACAGCAAAATCCGTATATCGTTTTTGTGCCAAAGCCCACCGGGTTCCACTCCGGCGGAAAAAGCGTCCTGCTTCATGGAAAAACGTCCTTTCTGATGCAAGCTCACTATAAGAACCAATTTTATTATAGCGATTTTTGGTATTTTCGCAATAGTGCTCCGTGGGGAAATAAAAATATTTTAACGCCCAGCTTTCCCGGCAGAATTTTCCTGGGGGGCAGGCTGGCGCATGAGATGGCGGTTTTTCACAATGACCACCAGGCGGAAACCTAAAATCGAGCCTTCCGTGACTGTGGTGAGCACGCAAAGTGTCACCAGACTGATGCCCCACACCAGCCAGATCAATCCGGCTCCCAGCAGGTAAACCACAGTCCCGAACACCACGGAGATGTTGGCGTATTTCGCCAGGCCCATGGCGCCCATGGTGGGATAACCCAGCACGTAGTTGGGGAAGGAAAACACCGCCACGGGAATGAGCAGCCGCAAGGGCAGCACCACCTGGGAACCTTCCTGGCCCAGCCACAGTACCAGCAGGGGCTCGGCAAAGACAAACACAAATGCGCAGCCCAGAAGGATCACAGGATACACCAGCAGCATGGCCTTTTTGATCAGGCTGAAATTCCGGTGTTTCATCATGTGGGGATACAAGCTGTCAGCGATGGGGGACATGCCGCTGCGGGCGGCGCCGATGATCTTATCCGCATTGGTGTACAGGCCGGTGGCGGTGGCCCCAGTCACATTGTTCAACAGGATTCCGTTCAGGTTGGAGTTGATGGACGCCGCCACCTTGGAAAGGAAAAACTGGGAGGATTCTTTCAGCTCGCCCCAGACTTCCCGCCAGGAAACAGGAGCGAACCGGATCCCCACTTTGCAGAACAGGTGCCAATAGACGAACACAATGGCGCCCACGTTGCCAATGGCGGTGAACAGGGGGACCATGTAGTAGTCTCCCGGCTCGTGGACAAAGAAGAAAATCATCATGGTGGCGAAAAACTTGATAGCCACCGCCCGGATGGTGATGGTGGACATCTGTTCCAGACCACGGTACATAAAGTCGGGTAACAGGGCGTAGGTGCATACGGAAATCAAATAGAATGCGTAGACCAGCACCTGGCTCATATCCGGAAGAGTGGGGGCGATAAACAGGAAGAGAATCAAGAAGGACAAAGCCATAAACAGAGCTTTGGAAAGGATTACGCAGGTGAGTACCTTGGACAACAGCGCCCTGTCTTCCCGGTGGCGGGAAATTTTGGCGGTGGCGGAATAAATAAAACCAAAGTCAATCAGGATCTGGAAAAAGTTGGTGGCGTATTGGGCTGCGCCCAGCACGCCGATCCGGTCCAAGCCCAGCACCCGCATTTGATATCCCTGGGTCAAAAGCCCCAAGGCCATGTTGGAAAATTGCAGAATGTACAGCATGACCGTGTTTTCCAAAAGCCCGCCCCGGCGGCGGTCGTTCCATTTTTGTTTCAGACCCATAGCGTCTCCTTTCAGTCCAGACGGCCCTTCAGCTTGAACAACAGGGCGATCAGCCCGTATTGGCGCTTGTTGAGCAGGGATAAAAGCAGCCGGTGGCTGCGGCTTAAGCGGGACAGGTATTTGCATTGGCGGTAATCGGGAAACCATTTGTGCAAGTATTCCCGGAATTCCTTCAGCAGCGGGTGCTTCCGGTCGATGAGCAGCACACGCACCGAGGCGGTAAGATAGGCGTGGAACAGGGCCAGATAGCAGAATTCCTGACGGTATTTCTCAAATAACCCCTGTTCTTTAAAATAGGTAAACAGGTCGTCAAAGGCCAGAAGGATTTCCCGGTTCCGGTCCGCGTTTTGGTTCTTGGTGATGGAGCCTGTCCGGCTCAGGTAGTTGTAGCCCACAAAATCCAGGAATACCACTCGCTGGGCGGCAGCCAGCAGCTTGGGCGTGGTCCGCATGTCCTCATACCACACCCGTGGCGGAAACAGGATCCCTGTGCGCATAAGAAGCTCTCTCCGGTACAGCCGGCAGCAGGCGGAAGGCGCCATCAGCAGCATGTCCGGACGTTGGCTTAAAGTAAGCCCCTGGTCTTTGGGAACGTCTTCCAGAAAGACCTGCAAGGTGTTGCCACCCTCGTCCACGGAGCGGAACCCGAACATCACCAGGTCGGCTTCTTCCCGCAGGCCGGCTTCCAGGGTTTTCTCCAGGGTTTCCGGCTCGATCCAGTCGTCGCTGTCCACCAGCAGGATCCAATCCCCCTGGGCAGCTTTGATCCCTGTGTTCCGGGCTCCGCCCAGGCCTTGGTTTTTCTGGTGGATCACCTGGATCCGGGGGTCCTGCTGGGCCAGCTTGTCACACAGGGGACCGCTCCCGTCCGTTGAGCCGTCGTCGATGAGCAGCAGCTGAAAATCCGGTTCCGTTTGGGCTAGAACGGATTCCACGCATTTGACAAGATATCCCTCAACATTGTAGACCGGCACGATTACCGAGGCTTTTGGCATAGCTACACCCTGCTTTCTCTAATTTTGACGGTGATTGTGATGCCATTATACACGCTCTCCATGGTTTTTGCAAATTGTTGGGAAAGGGGGCAGAGGGGAAAAATATTTTCCGGAAGATGGGAAAAGAACTCTTCCCTTTTCCCAGAGGGATAGGGTATAATAGAGCTGGCACAAGGGCCGGTTCCCGGCCTCGAAAGTGTTTGGACCGATTTTCTTTAGTGAAGGAGTGTATTGTTATGGCCAAAATTATTGGCAGGCCAGCTCTACCCAACATGCCCTGGCAGGATAAGCCCCAGGGATATGAAAAGCCCGTGTGGCGTTACGACGGCAACCCCATTATCAAGCGGGACGCCATTCCCACTTCCAACAGCATTTTCAACTCCGCTGTGGTGGTTTACAAGGACGGTTACGCCGGCGTGTTCCGCTGCGACAACCGTGGCGTGGAAATGGATATTTTTGCCGGTTTTTCCAAGGACGGCATCCATTGGGAGATCAACCACGATCCCATCGTTTTTGAAGGGGAGAAGGACGTGATCCGCAAGGAATACCGGTACGATCCCCGGGTGTGCTTCATCGAGGACCGGTATTACATCACCTGGTGCAACGGCTATCACGGCCCCACCATCGGCATTGGCTATACTTACGATTTCAAGACCTTCTATCAGACGGAAAACGCCTTTTTGCCCTACAACCGGAATGGTGTGCTGTTCCCCCGGAAGATCGGCGGAAAGTTCGCCATGGTCAGCCGTCCCAGTGACACCGGCCACACGCCCTTTGGAGATATTTTCTACAGCGAAAGCCCGGATATGACTTACTGGGGCAAGCACCGGTTTGTGTTTGGCACTGCCGGCGGCTGGCAGTCCAAGAAAGTAGGCCCTGGCCCCACCCCCATTGAGACAGACGAGGGCTGGCTGATGATCTATCACGGCGTGCTCAATTCCTGCAACGGCTTTGTGTACCGTTTTGGCGTGGCGCTGCTGGATATTGACCGTCCCTGGATCGTGAAGGAGCGTGGCAACTTCTACGTTTTCGGACCGGAAGAGCCCTATGAGCTTGCCGGTGACGTGCCCAACGTGACCTTCCCCTGCGCCACCCTGACCGACCCGGAGACTGGCCGCATCGCCATTTACTACGGCGCCGCGGACACGGTGACGGGCTTGGCCTTCACCACGGTGGACGAGCTGCTTTCCTACATGCGGAAGTATCCCATGGACGTAGGCGACCAGGAAAACAAATAAATAGAGTATTTTGCGGGGCCCCGGTTCACCGGGGCCTTTTTGCGCCTTTTTTCAGGGGATAGGGCTGCCGTCCAAGCACGGGAAAAGCGCCGGGAATCCCATTTTCGCAAAGCGTGCTTGACATTTCTTGCAAAGCAAACTATACTAAAAATGCAAAGTAAACTTATCAAACGGAAGGGGGCGTCGTCATAAAAACCAGGATTCCGGAGCTGCGCCGGGAGAGGAAGCTTTCCCAGGAAGAGCTGGCCAGGGCAGTGGGCACCACCCGGCAGACCATCACGTCCATCGAGGTGGGACGGTATACGGCGTCGCTGCCTCTGGCGTTTAAAATCGCCCATTATTTTGGCTTGACCATTGAAGAAGTATTCGATTTTTCAGAACTGGACGGAGGGGAGCGGTATGGAAGAATGGGGAAGACGCATTAAACGGGAAAATATCTGGCTGCGTATTGGAATTGTGCTGATGCTGATTCTCAACGTGGTGGTGGGCGTTTTCTGGGAGAAGCTTTTCCCGGATCCCCGCACCATGACAAGTCAGGCCAGATCCATGCAGAGCTTCCTGTTTTTTGGCTTTTGGCTGTATTTAATCGTTCGGCTGGGGATCAATCTCAAAAAGCTGAAAGATCCCCAAAAGCTGGAAGCGGATAACCGCTGGCAAAAGGACGAGCGGCGCATTTTGGTGGGAGAGAAGGGGGCAAAGCTCAGCGGTGACTTGACCCTGATCGGACTGACGGTTGCTGTGTTTGTGGCGAGCTTCTATAATATGGATATGTTCAACGCCCTGTATTACACCCTGGTGGGAGTCGTCCTGTTGCGGGTGGGAAGCTGGCTGTATTATCTCCGGAAATATTGACCCGCCAGAGAGGTTGTGGTACAATTGATAGAGATTTCCGGTGCCTTGGGAAAGGAGCCGGAATCTTTAAAATTGCTGATTTTGATTTGAGAAAGAGTGGGGAACACATGGTTAAGATCGTCACCGACAGTTCTTGCGACATCAGCCTGGAGCGGTGCGCGGAACTGGGCGTGGAACTGCTGCCCATCACCGTGAATTTTGGGGAAGAGAGCTACCGCGCCAATCTGGACATCACAAACGAGGAATTTTACGAAAAGCTGGCAACCGTCCAGGAGCTTCCCAAAACGGCCCAGATTACCCCGGCCCAGTTCGAGAAGATCTTCCAGCCCTATAAAGAGAGCGGCGACGACGTGGTGTGCCTGTTCATCTCCTCGAAGATGAGCGGTACGCTCCAATCGGCCCGGGTGGCGAAAAACATTCTGGGCGCGGAGAATATCCTGTTGCCCGACACCTTAAATGTGACCTTTGCCCTGGGTCTGCTGGTTGAGGAAG
>DXXH01000002.1:7002-42410 GCA_019416395.1 Clostridiales bacterium | reverse complement strand
ACCGGTATGACTGGCGCTGAGATCGTGGCCAAGATCCAGGAGCTGATTCCCCGGATCCGGCTGTTCGCCATGATCGAGGATCTGAAATACCTGAAAATGGGCGGCCGGCTTTCCGCTACCAGCGCGCTGGTGGCCAGCATCTTGGGCATCTGCCCCATCATCACCTTGAAAGATGGTC
Organism: Clostridiales bacterium; assembly: GCA_019416395.1. Lineage (GTDB taxonomy): Bacteria > Bacillota > Clostridia > Oscillospirales > Acutalibacteraceae > Acutalibacter. The sequence goes on along the minus strand of DXXH01000002.1, from coordinate 42,232 downwards.
TTGTGGAAGTGGTGGGCAAAGCCCGGGGAAAGAAAGCAGCCTTTGGAGCGATCCGCAAATTTGTGGAAAAAGAACCCATTTCCGCAGACTATTGCGTGACCATCGGCAACGCCAATGTGCCGGAAAACTGCAAAGCCTTCCAAGAGTACATGGAAGACCTGCTGAAAAAGCGGGAAGTGCATGTGTCTTCCATCGGCAGCATCGTGGGGACTCATACCGGTCCTGGCGCTGTGGGATTGGCTTACATCAAGAAATAAACAGAAGCGGGCCCCCGGGCCCGTTTTTTGCTATAGGCCCAGAGAATTTAGATGAAAAAGGGGGCGGGATCGTGGAAAGCCAGAAAAAACGGCGGATTTTCCGGGTGGCCCTGGTGGGTTTAGGCGTATGCCTGGCCGCCGGGCTGCTGTACGCTTGCCGTCCCCCCTGCCTGATCTTGAAAACTACCGGCACCTATTGCGGAGCCTGCGGCTTTACCCGCATGGTAGATGAACTGCTTCACGGCCATGTGGCCCAGGCGTTCCGTGAAAACCCCTATATGTTTGTGGTGACGCCCTTGGCGGCGGTTTACCTGGTGTGGGAAGGCGCCCGTTATATCCAGGGGAAATGCCCCCTGTGGAAGGGAAAATGGGTCCAGGCGGTGTTTGTCGTAGCGCTGGCGGTGGGGCTGCTGTTTACCCTGCTGCGGAATCTGCCGGGATTTGAACTGCTGCGGCCCCTGTAATTCTGGGGAGAAAGGATGGATACCCTGTGGGAGAGAGGATTGGCTGGCTGGGAGAAAAACTCTGCTTTGGTTTTGGCGCCTTGTTCGCCTTGATTGTGGTGATCCAATCGGTGCTTACTGCTTGCATGGGCGGCGGGTACGCTCTGTTGTCTCTGGCGGGATTCCTTGGCATGGGGGTGCTGCTGGCGGTGGGGCTTCGGTACTTGGAGCCATTCCAGGGATTTCCAGCCGTGGTGTTCGCGTTGCGGTTTCTCATTGCTTTGACAGTGATTCTGGTGTTTGGAGCCCAGCCGGTGCAGGATTTCCAGACCATGTATGCCGCTGCCTGCCAACTGGCTCAGGGCAGCCGGGAATACCTGGGGAACGAGTACTTTTACAATTGGGCTTACCAGACAGGCTTTGTGATGTATGAATCAGTGGTGGTCCGGCTGTTTGGGGAAGGCCTTTTGCCGCTGCAGACTTGCAACGCCCTGTGGATGGCCGGGACGGGCTGTTTGGTGTATGGAATCGCCAAAAGGTTCCTGTCCCAATCCACGGCCATGGCGGTTTCCCTGCTGTACGCTTTGTATCCCGCTCCCTATTTTCTGGCGGCCGTGCTGACCAACCAGCACATTGCGGTATTTTTCTACTACTTGGGATTTTGGCTGCTGGTTCGGAAAGAAAAGCTCACCTTGCTCAGAACCTTGGCGGCGGGGCTGAGTATTTCCGTGGGGAATGTGATGCGTCCCTTGGGAATAGTCATTGTGCTGGCGCTGCTGTGCTGGACCGTGGTGCGCATGTGCCGGTGGAAAGGGCCTGGGGTGCTTCGGGCAGGGGGATTGCTCCTGGCCGCGGCAGTGGTCTATTTTATCTCCTCGGAATTGTTTTCCTGGAGCGTGCAGGCTTTGGGGATCAACCCGGAAGGGTTGGGGAATCACCTGCCCATGTGGAAGTTTGTGCTGGGCTTTAACTTGGAAAGCGGTGGGGCGTGGAACCAGGCGGACTATAACGCGTACTATCTGCTTCCCCGGGACCAGGCTGGTCAGGCAATGGCAGATGTGGTGAAAGAGCGGCTTTCCTCTTTGGGATTGGGCGGCTTTTTGGAGCTGTTCTGGAAAAAGAGCCAGACCATGTGGGGGTCGCTGGAATACCTCTACTGGGGCTTTGGCCATTTAGATGGTAGTGCCCAGGTGCTGGGGGGGCTGACCTTGTCCCAGTGCTTGAACCTGTTGAACTATTTTGACCGGGGCATGTTTGTGCTGGTCTTTGCCCTGGCGGGGTGCGCGTTAGTGTATTGGTTCTGGAAAGGCGCGGGAGAAGGCGTCCGGCTGCCGGTCATGCTGGGATTCCTGCTGTGCGGCTATTATGGAGTGCATTTGCTTATCGAGGTCCAGGCCCGGTACCGGTATTTTCTCATGCCGGTGGTGTTTCTGATAGCCGGGGCAGGCGCCCAGTGGCTTTATCACCAATGGAAAAGCCGTGGTTCCCGGCCGGTGCGGGAACAGGGGACAGCCCCTGATGAGGCCTTGGCAGGGGAATTGGAAAAAAGATGAAAAGGCCCTTGACTTAAAGTGCGCTTTAACCATTATAATAGGAACCATGGCTAAAAAAGCCCGGTTGGGCGAGGGAGGAATTTTAAAATGGCAGATACATATTTGGGCGAGAGCATTAAAAAGTTGGGCTTTGGCCTGATGCGGCTCCCCATGATCGGCGAAGAGATCGATATGGAGCAGACAAAGCGCATGGTGGATACCTTTATGGCCAAGGGGTTCACTTATTTTGACACAGCCTACGTGTATATTGGGGGCAAGTCGGAAGTGGCCCTGAAAGAGGCCGTGGTGGACCGGTATCCCCGGGACAGCTTCCAGTGCGCCACCAAACTTCCCCTGTGGGATTTGAAAGACTCTGCCGAGATGGAGAAAATTTTCCAGGAATCCCTGGACCGTGCTGGGCTGGAGTATTACGATTTTTACCTGCTGCACGCCATGAGTACCGAGCGTGTCCAGAAGGCCGATGAGGTAGGCGCTTGGGACTTTATGAAGAAGGTCAAGGCGGAAGGCCGGGCGAAGCACATCGGCTTCTCCTTCCACGATACCCCCGAGGCATTGGAAGCCATTTTGAAGGCCCACCCGGAAATGGAGTTTGTCCAGCTGCAAATCAACTATGTGGACTGGGAAAGCGAAGGGGTCCAGTCCCGGAAGTGCTATGAGATCGCCCGGAAATACGGCAAGCCCGTCATCATCATGGAGCCTGTCCGGGGCGGTTCCCTGGCCATTATGCCCCCCCAGGTGCAGGAAGTGTTCAAGGCCGCGGAGCCGGAACAGTCGGTAGCTTCCTGGGCCATCCGTTACTGCGCTTCCCTGGACGGCATCATCACCGTGCTGTCCGGCATGTCCACAGAAGAGCAGCTCAATGACAACGTTTCTTACATGGAGCATTTCCAGCCGTTGAACCAGTCCGAGCAGGATACCGTGGCCAAGGTGGTGGACATTTTGAACAGCCTGCCCACCATTCCCTGCACCGCCTGCAAGTACTGTGTGGACGGATGTCCCCAGAAGATCAACATTCCCGGGGTGTTCAAGGCCATGAATGACCGGACCTTGTACAACAACCTGGACGCTTCCCAGCGGGCTTATAACGAGGCCACCAAGGAAGGCGGAAAAGCCGGTGACTGCATTCAGTGCGGCGCCTGCGAGGCTCATTGCCCCCAGCATATTGAAATTATCGAGACCTTGAAGAAGGCTGCCAAAGATTTCCAGTAACCGGCGGCCGCAAGGAAGAATTTGCCTGTTTGAAGGGCCTGGACATTGTCCGGGTCCTTTTTTCTGCCTTTGATATCTGCTTTCTATATATAATAGGGTTCTTGCCCATGGGAAAAATTCTTGGAATCCCAGGAAAATAGAGGGTTGGGGACAGTTTTTTCCCCAATCTTTGCTTTTTTGAAATCACTGTGCTATAATATCTTGCAACTATGATTATCCGCGAGTGAGAAATCCACTCATTCGCTTTTTAAGGACGGTATTGCCATGCACACCATCAAAAAGCGAAGCGGACCATCGTCTTTATTTTGAAGCTGGCGTTGTTCGCGTCTCTGTTCGGCATTTTCTTCGGGATCTTTGGGATCAACAATCCCTGGTTGTTCAACCTTTCCCGAACCACCGGCGTCACCATGGTCACCTTTGTGGTGTTGGGGGTGGCGTTGATGTCCGTCTATGGGGGCTATGCCATTGGCACCCAGAAAAGCCGGCCCATTGTCCATTCCATGGCGCTGGCCACCATCATCACCGATCTGGTCACCCATTTGCAGCTTTCCATTATGAATACCAGTGAGAAGAACAACACTCACTTTGTCTATGAGACCCCGGAACGACTGCTGCTGGTGATCCTTCTTCAGCTGATCGTGATCGTGTTTTTCGCCTATTTCGGCAACTATATTTATTTTTCCCTGGAGCCGCCGGAAAAGTGCTGTGTGATTTCCTCTTCCCGGCAGAGCCTGGGGCATATTATCCCCAAGATCGACCGGTTCCGCAAGCAGTACGAGGTGGACGAGATTATCCGGTATGACGCGCCCAACGTGCTGGACGTGATTGCCCGCAACGACACGGTGTTTCTGTATGACGTGCCCATTAAGGAGCGGAACCATCTGATCGATTTCTGTTATCAGAAGCAGAAGAACATCTATTATAATTTTGAGATGATCGACGTGGTGAGCCAGGGTGCCAAGTATGTGACCCTGGACGATAAATCCCTGGTGATGTATACCGCCAAGGATCTGACTCTGGAACAGCGGATCGCCAAGCGTATGATGGACCTGTTCATCGCCTTGCTGGGACTGGTGATTTCCAGCCCCATTATGCTTGTCTGCGCCATTGCCATCAAGGCGGAAGACGGGGGCCATGTGTTTTACAAGCAGAAGCGGCTGACAAAATACGGCCGGGTGTTTGAGGTGTATAAGTTCCGCACCATGAAGGAGCAGAATTCCATTCACAAATCGGTGACGGAAAACGATGACCGGATCACCAAGGTGGGAAAATACCTGCGGAAATTCCGGGTGGACGAGCTGCCCCAGCTGTTGAATATCCTGAAAGGGGATATGACCGTGGTAGGTCCCCGGCCGGAGATGCTGGAAAATGTGGAGAAGTATACGGAAGAGCTGCCGGAATTCTCCTACCGGCTGCGTATGAAGGCTGGTTTGACCGGCCTGGCTCAGATCAGCGGCAAGTACAACACCTCCCCCAAGGACAAGCTTGTGATGGACTTGATGTATATCGAAAATTACAGCATTTGGCAAGACGTGAAGCTGATTTTCCAAACCGTCACCGTATTTTTGAAAGCGTCGGAAAGCACCGAGGCTTTTGGTTCCGAGCAGCTGTTCGATTTTGATGAGGACCGGGAACGGAACCGGAAAGCCGCCGCTGACAAACAGCGGAACGGGGAAAAAGGGAAGAAAGGGTGAGCCTATGGCCATCAGGGAATATGTGAAGCGGGTGTTTCCCGGCACGGCGGAAGAATTCTGCGGTGTGGCGGGGAAGGCCATGCTGGAAGGAAAGCGGCTGTTTGTCATCACCGCCAACCCGGAGATTTTGATGCACGCCGGAGAAGATCCGGCGATCCGGGAGATGCTCCTGGAAGAGTCCACCGCTGTAGTGCCTGACGGGATCAGCGTGGTGAAAGCCATGAATTTGCTGGGGTATCCGGCAAAGGAGCGGATCACCGGGGTGGACCTGGCGGAAAAGCTTTTGAAGCTGGCCGGGGAAAAGGGAAAAAGCGTTTACCTGCTGGGGGCCAAGGAAGAAGTGGTTTCCGCTCTGGCGAAAAAGCTGAAAGCCCAGTATCCCCAGATCACGGTCCGCTATAAAAATGGGTATGGCAAGGACAAGGACGGGGATTTCCAAGAGATCGTCAAAGCTCAGCCGGATCTTGTGCTGGTGGCTTTGGGGGTGCCCGCCCAGGAGCTGTTGATCTCCCGCCACCTTCCGGAGTTCCAGAAGGGCGTGTTCATCGGGGTGGGCGGCTCCTTTGACGTACTTAGCGGCAGCAAACGCCGGGCGCCGGCGTTTTTTGTGCGCACCAATACGGAGTGGCTGTACCGCATTTTGCGGGAGCCTTCCCGGTTGGGCCGGTTTTACCGGAACAATGTGAAATTTCTGGGCCAGGTCCGGCGGGAAGCCAAGGGCAGGCTCTGAAAAGCAGAATGTGGAAATGTACCGTTAGAAATTTGTAAGGTGTTTGTTGACATTAAATTGAGAAATACCGAATATAGTTACGGGAAGGACTGGATACCGTGGAAAAGATCAAGGTCATGTCTGTGTTCGGCACCCGGCCGGAGACCATTAAAATGGCGCCTCTGGTCAAGGAGCTGGCCCAGCGGGAGGAATTTGAAAGTCTGGTGTGCGTCACTGCCCAGCACCGGCAGATGCTGGACCAAGTGCTGGAAGCCTTCGCCATTACCCCGGATTACGACCTGGACATCATGAAGCCGGGACAAACGCTGTCGGACATCACCGCCCGGGTTTTAAAAGGCCTGGAAAGCGTGATCCAAAAGGAGCGTCCCGATATGGTGCTGGTCCACGGGGACACCACCACCACCTTTGCCGGAGCTTTGGCAGCCTATTACGGCCAAGTGGCGGTGGGCCACGTGGAAGCAGGATTGCGCACCTACAACAAGTATTCTCCCTTCCCCGAGGAGATGAACCGGCAGTTTGTGGGGTGTGTGGCAGATCTGCACTTTGCCCCCACAGAGGGAAGCCGGCAAAATCTTCTGCGGGAAGGCAAGCGCCCGGAAACCATTGTGGTCACCGGGAACACGGCCATTGACGCCTTGAAAACCACCGTGCGGCCGGACTATTCCGACGAGCTGTTGGAATGGGCCAAAGGCTCCCGTCTGATCGTGCTCACCGCTCACAGACGGGAAAACCTGGGAGAGCCTATGCACCGCATGTTCCGGGCGATCCGCCGGGTCGTGGATGAGTTCCCCGATGTGAAAATGGTGTATCCCGTTCATTTAAACCCACTGGTTCAAAAAGCGGCAGAAGAGGAATTGGGCGGCTGTGACCGTGTGCGTCTGGTGGCTCCGTTGGAAGTCATCGAGTTCCACAACCTGCTGGCCCGGTCATATTTGATCCTCACCGACAGCGGCGGCATTCAGGAAGAAGCCCCTTCCTTGGGGAAACCTGTGATCGTTCTGCGGGACACCACGGAACGGCCCGAGGGCATTGCCGCGGGCACGCTGAAGCTGGCCGGTACCGATGAGGAAACCATCTATACTCTGGTGCGGGAGCTCTTCACCGACGAGGCGGAATACGCACGCATGAGCCACGCCAGCAATCCCTATGGAGACGGGGAAGCCAGCGCCCGCATTGCGGACGCCATTCTCCGGTGGAAACAGGGGAACTTGTAACAGAGGAAAACGCTTGTAAGGAGCGGTGGGGAAATTTTCGCGGAAGGAAGCGAACGTTTCTGACTATGGGAAATGAGAAGAAACAAAGCGGTTTGCCCCTTTCCGGGGAAGCCGGGGTGGAAAAAAGGTGGAGCGTCCGGCTGAAACTGAGCCGGTGGAATCTTGTTGCGGGTATCGGGGTACTGGTATGCGCGGCGGTCTTCTTCACCTGGGAAGTCATTTTGTATCAGTTGGCGGAAGAGCCCGAACTGGGGCTTTCCGCCTTTGTGGGTTATGGAGTGGGCTTCTGGGTCCTCTCCCTGGTGACAGCCGGTATATGCCTGCTGGAAGTGAAACTTCCTGTGTGGCCCGCCCGGATTCTCAGCTGGGCACTTTTGCTGCTGCTGCCCTTGGGGGCGTTTGTGGCGGTGGACGTGATCAACTCTACCAGGATTTTTAACTTTTCCTTTTGGACGGGTTTTGCCAACTATCTCTGCTATCTGATGGTGTACGCTGTGGTGTACGCCATTTCCCGCCGGGTATGGGTGACGGCCTTGGCAGGCGGGTTGGTGTTTCTCATATTCGGCATCGCCAATTATTTTGTGGTCCAGTTCCGGGGCCAGCCCATTTTGCCCTGGGATATCCAAGGGTTCGGCACGGCTCTCACCGTGTCCGGCGGGTATACCTATAAACCCACCCCGGTGATGACGGTGGCCTGTATGGCGTTCCTGCTGATCGTGGCCCTGTGCGTCAAGCTGGATCCCAGGGAGAAACCTGGAAAAACCTTCCGGCTGGCGGAACGGGGCGTGGCGCTGGGTGTGGCGGCGGCTCTGTTTGTCATGCTGTTCCCCATGAACGTTTTGACGGGCATGGGCATCTCCGTATGGGCCTGGAACCAGAAAACCAGCTCGGAGATCACCGGGATCACAGCGGGCTTTTTCGCCAATATCCAGTTTTTGATGGTGGACAAACCCGAGGGTTATTCCAATGCCCAGGTGGAAGAAGTTTCCGAGGAAGCCTCCCAGATCGAGGATCCGGAGCCTGTGGGGGAACCGGAACAATACCCCACCATCATCGCGGTGATGAACGAATCCTTTACGGACATGGGCGCCGTGGGGGAAGGGAATATCACCTTGGAGCCGGATAACCTGCCCTTCTTCCACTCCTTGCAGGAGTCCGGGGACGTGGTGTGGGGAACGGCCTATTCCTCGGTGTATGGTGGAAATACCTGCAACAGCGAATATGAATTTCTTACAGGGAATACCACGGCGTTTCTGCCTGCGGGGAGCAAACCCTACCAGCAGTATGTGGACCATGACCAGACGTCCTTGGTTTCCCTGCTGAAGGATACATACGACTATGAGTGTATCGCCATTCACCCCGGGCAGCGAAGCGCCTGGCAGCGTGACACGGCCTACGAATATTTGGGATTTGACCAGTTTATTGACGTGTCCCAGTTTGACGTCCACCGGAAGCTGGAGCATGGATTGACCAGTGATATTTCCAGCTATAACCAGGTGATTTACGAATACGAGCACCGGGACAAGGACCGGCCTTTGTTCCTGTTCAACGTGACGATCCAGAATCACGGCGGGTATGAGGACGAGGACTACAAAACCACGGTGCAGGTGAAGGAAGCTCCAGGGGAATACCCCCAGGCGGAGCAGTATCTGAGCTTGGTTCAGAAATCCGACGAGGGGCTGGAATACCTGATCGATTACTTTTCCCAGGAAGAAGAGCCGGTGGTGATCCTGTTTTTCGGAGATCATTGGCCCAATCTGGAGAAAGGGTTCCTGTCCCTGATGCTGGGAGAGGATTCGGACGATCTGTCCTTTGAGAATGTGATGCGGGAGTACCAGGTGCCCTTTATGATCTGGGCCAATTACGACCTGGAAGGGGAGGAAATTGAAGCGGTAAGCCTGAATTATCTCTCCGGTCTGCTGCTGCGGGCCGCCGGCCTGGAAGGGACAGATTACACCAACTACCTGGAAGACCTGCGCCAGACGCTGCCGGTCATCACGGCGGTGGGCACTTTGGACAAGAACGGAAATTGGTATAAGAGCGGGGATGCCACGCCTTATGACAACCTGCTGAATGAATACAACATTTTGGAGTACAACAACGCCTTTGGTGGGGACGGCAAGAACATGGCCGCCTTCACCTTGGAGGTCAGCTGAGAGGAGCATTAAAACGATGAGGCGGACAGCGGTGCGGCGGGTCAACGAATGGGACGGCCCTTCCATGCTGATAATTTATTCCCAGTATACAGGCACTTACCAGGCCCCGGAGGCGGAAGCCCCCGGGCTACAGGAATACGTACAGCGCATTGACCGTTACACCTATGGTCTGGGCTGGCTGCTTTGTGAAATCGATCACCAGACCGTGGGATTCTGCCACCTGAGCGAGGATCCGGGAGCACCGGAGGACTTATTCTCCGTGGAGTTCCAGCTGTACACCAAGCCCGGGCTGCTCCGCCGGGGGATCGGCGCCTCGCTTTGGTACCTGATGCGTGAGATGATGGAAATGGGGAACCGGCGCCGGGTGCTTGCCCGGGTGAAAGAGGAAAACCGCCAGGCACTGGACTTTTTCCAGGCCATGGGCTTTGTCCCCTTCGAGGGAGAGATGCCCGAGAACGAACCGGGAGTCCGCTGGCTTGTGTACCATCTGAAGCCTTGGGATCCCCAGGCGCAGAAGCCCACAAAGCCCTATTTGGTGGAAGCGGAGGATTATGAGAACGCCCGGGAAACAGCGGCGGATCTGGTAAATTTAGATGGGATATAAAAGCGGAACCGGCGGGATTGCCCGCCGGTTTTTTTGCTGTTTGGAACCCGGCGGACTTTGAAAAAATTTTAACAAAATTGTGAACAAGGCATTGTCAAAAGAGACGCTTCGTGGTATCATAAATGTGATTTTGATAAAATGCGGTAGAATGGTGTTTTTTCAAAATCCGACCGTTGTTAGTTGTAAGTTTTACTATAACGTCATGGCGAAGGGAGGTATAACATTATGGCAGAACCCAGTATCCCCCAAGTTGTCCTGATGGGCCTGATTACTGTGTTTATCGGCTTGATCTGCCTGATCATCATCATCAAGATCATGGGCGCGATCATTAATGCTGTGACCGGCAATAAGGCTCCCGCGGCAGCTCCTGCCCCGGCTCCGGCCCCGGCAGTACCCGCACCGGCTCCCGCTCCGGCGAACCGCGCGGGCAACCAGCAGCTGGTGGCCGCTATCTCGGCCGCGATCGCTGAGGAAATGGGCGAAGATGTGGACCACATTAAGATCCTTTCTATCCGCCGCCTGTAAAAAGGCACCACTTTTTAAGGCGTTCCCCACTGGGGAACTGCCCCTAGTCCTTCGTTGAGGAAACCCAGAAGTATTTTAACAGAGAGGGAATCAATTATGAGAAAGTATCATGTGAACGTTAACGGCACTGCTTATGAAGTTTCCGTAGAAGAAGTTAAGGGTGGCGCTGCCCCCGCTCCCGTAGCAGCTCCCGCTCCGGCTGCTGCTCCTGCCCCCGCTCCTGCTCCGGCTGCCGCTCCTGCTGGCGCCGGTGAGAAGATCACCGCTCCCATGCCCGGCACCATTCTGGACGTGAAAGTGGCCGCTGGCCAGGCTGTCAAGTCCGGCGATGTGCTGATGATTCTGGAAGCCATGAAGATGGAAAACGAGATCATGGCTCCCCATGATGGCACCATCACCGCTGTGTCCGTGACCAAGGGCGCTTCCGTGGAGAGCGGCGCACTCCTTTGCACCATCGCGTAAGGTGCACCCCCACATAACTAAAACAAGGAGTGATATGACCAAATGGACGCTATCATAAACTTCCTGCAGCAGACCGGTTTTTACCTGGCTCAGCAGAATCCTCTGAACCTGGTAATGCTGCTGATCTCTTTTGTGCTGCTGTATCTGGCTATCGTTAAGAAATTCGAGCCTTTGCTGCTGCTGCCCATTGCTTTCGGCATGCTGCTGACCAACCTGCCCGGCGCAGGTATGTACCATGAGGTACTGTTTGCCAACGGCCATGTTCAGTGGGGTCTGTTCGGTGGCGCACCTGTCACCCAGGAGATCATCGACGAGATCGCCGCTGGCGGCGCAACCGAGAGCATTCTCAACCAGCTCAACGACCTGATGGGTCAGACCATCTCCGTGGGCCTGCTGGACGTGCTGTATTTGGGCGTTAAGCTGGGTGTGTATCCCTGCCTGATCTTCATCGGCGTGGGTGCTATGACCGACTTTGGTCCCCTGATCGCTAACCCCAAGAGCCTGCTGCTGGGCGCTGCTGCTCAGCTGGGCATTTTCGTGACCTTTATTGGCGCCCGCCTGTTGGGCTTTACCGGCCCCGAGGCTTCTTCCATCAGCATCATCGGCGGCGCGGATGGCCCCACCGCCATTTACACCACCAGCCAGCTGGCTCCCCGTCTCCTTGGGCCCATCGCTGTGGCTGCCTATTCCTACATGGCTTTGGTGCCTGTGATCCAGCCCCCCATCATGCGTGCTCTCACCACCAAGGCAGAGCGCCGTATCCGGATGAAGCAGCTCCGTCCTGTGAGCAAGACGGAAAAGATCCTGTTCCCCGTCATCGTTACCGTGTTTGTGTCTTTGATGGTGCCCTCTGCTGCTCCTCTGATCGGCTGCCTGATGCTGGGTAACTTGATCCGCGAGTCCGGCGTGGCAGAGCGTCTGAGCAAGACCGTTCAGAACGAACTGATGAACATCGTCACCATCTTCCTGGGCACTTCCGTGGGCGCTACCGCTACTGCCGCCACCTTCCTGAGCTTGCAGACCCTGGAGATCCTGGTCATGGGTATTGTGGCTTTCGGTTTCGGTACTGCTGGCGGCGTGCTGCTGGCCAAGCTGATGAACGTGTTCGCCAAGGAAAAGGTCAATCCCCTGATCGGTTCTGCTGGCGTGTCCGCTGTTCCCATGGCTGCCCGTGTATCCCAGGTTGTGGGCCAGAAGGAAGATCCTTCCAACTTCCTGCTGATGCACGCTATGGGCCCCAACGTGGCTGGCGTTATCGGTTCTGCCGTGGCGGCTGGCGTGCTGCTGGCCCTGTTCGGCGCGTAAGCGCATTTCTGTGACTTTCACAGGGAAAGGATATGGCTTAAAATATGGCAAAAAATCCCCTTAAGATAATGGATACCATCTTGCGTGACGCACACCAGTCCCAAGCTGCTACCCGTATGAAGATCGAGGACATGATCCCCATTCTGCCCGTTCTGGACAGCATTGGGTATTGGTCCTTGGAGTGCTGGGGCGGCGCCACTTTTGACGTGTGCATGCGCTTTTTGAACGAAGACCCCTGGGAGCGTCTGCGCACCCTGAAAAAGGGTCTGCCCAACACGAAATTGCAGATGCTGCTCCGTGGCCAGAACATTCTGGGCTATCGTCACTACGCGGACGATGTGGTGGAAGCGTTCTGCAAAAAGTCCATTGAGAACGGCATCGACGTGGTGCGTATTTTCGACGCTCTGAACGATCCCCGGAACATGGAAGCTGCCATGAAGTTTGTGAAGGAGTACGGCGGCATGGTAGAAGCTGCGATCAGCTATACCAAGAGCCCTGTGCACAGCGAGGATTACTTTGTGAAGCTGGCCATGAAGCTGGAGAAAATGGGCGCAGATACCATCTGCATCAAGGACATGGCAAACCTGCTGCTGCCCTATGACGCTTATTCTCTGGTGAAGAAGCTGAAAGAGAACGTCAGCGTGCCCATCCATCTGCACACCCACAACACCACTGGTACCGGCGACATGACCAACCTGATGGCTGCTCAGGCCGGCGTGGATATTGTGGACTGCGCTCTGTCCCCCTTGGCCAACGGTACTTCCCAGCCTGCTACCGAATCTCTGGTAGCGACCCTGCAGGGTACCAGCCGTGACACCGGCCTGGATATGAACAAGCTGGTGGAAGCTGCTGCTCACTTACGTGGCGTTGCCCAGAAGCTGGACATCAACCCCAAGGTGCTGAAGGTGGACGTGAACACCCTGCTGTACCAGGTGCCCGGCGGCATGCTGTCCAACCTGATTTCTCAGTTGAAGCAGGCCAACGCCGAGGACAAGTACTACGCTGTGCTGGAAGAGATCCCCAATGTGCGGAAAGACTTCGGTTATCCGCCTCTGGTTACTCCCACCAGCCAGATCGTTGGTTCTCAGGCCGTGCTGAACGTATTGGCAGGCGAGCGTTACAAGATGATCACCAAGGAATCCAAGGGCTTGCTCCGTGGCGAATACGGCCAGCTGCCCGGCGAGGTCAATGAGGAAGTGCGGAAGAAGGCTATCGGTAACGACGAAGTCATCACCTGCCGTCCCGCCGACCTGCTGGAGCCCGAAATGGACAAGCTCCGTGCCGAGTGCAAGGAGAAGGGCATTGGCAAGTGCGAGGAAGATTACCTCAGCTATGCTTTGTTCCCCCAGGTTGCCCAGAAGTTCCTGGAGTGGCGTGACAATCCCCATAAGGAAGAGGCAGCCGCAGCTCCGGCTCCTGCTGCTCCCGCGGCGGCTCCCAAGAACGATGGCCCCCGCACCTTGGTTGTGGAAGACTTGACCAACGGCCAGTTCTAAAAGAACGGGCTCTTGGGTGGGATTGGTAAAAATCCCGCTTGTGGTCAGATGTATGTGAATCCCATGAGAGCGTCCCGAAAGGGGCGCTCTTTTTTTGCTTTTCTGATCTTGTATTTGCCATGGGAATGGAGTACACTAAAGGCAAGAGAACACAATTAGAAGTGGAGAATCTGCTATGTGGTTTGAGGAATTCACGAATGGGTGGCCTTTAGAAGAATATACATCTCTTCAATCTATTTGTGAGAAATTAAAGGAGGAATGTGAAGCCTCTTGGTTAGAGGCAGATCAGATTCCAAGTTTATGGATGCATAAGTTTAACGCGGTGCATATGCCTATAAATGAGGAAAAACTTCACTTGCCGGAGACAAAATTGCGTATTCAAGCCATTGTTTTACCTGCTGCTGTAAAGGTAGATGGCATTTATGATGTTCGGGACTCTAGCCGGGAAGATGTCTTACCATACTTGGTTTATGAAGAACAGGTGGGGTATTACTATTCCAACAGCAATAAACTGTTTTTGGAGATTGACATTGCCCGGGGTGTAACCCAAGTGGATTTGGATTGTGAAACAGAGCGGTATAACACGTGGAGAAAGAACTGTGTTGCCTATTGGAAGATGACAGGAATTAGGATTGGAGATATTGAAGAATGGAAGAAGTTATATCCGCAAGAGTAGGGGAAAACGGTTTTTTCAAACACCAGAATTAGTTTTTTTGGAAACAGTGATTGATAAAGGAGAGTTTTGTATGCTGAAAAGTATTCGCAACAGTTTGATTTTAAGTTCTCTTTTGTACGTAATACTGGGTTTGGTAATGCTGCTCATGCCCGGGCTTTCCCTGGGATTTGCCTGCTTGCTGATTGGCGGGGTGACGGTTTTCTACGGTGTGGTGCGGATCGTTGCCTATGTGCGGGGAGGCGTGAACGGGGATAAGCTGGATCTGTTTGTGGGGGTACTTTTGGTCTTGCTGGGGCTGTTCTTGCTGGTTTGGACCCGGTTTCTGGTGACCTTGATCCCCTTGGTGTTGGGCATATACATTCTGGTGGACAGCTTCACGGCGCTGAAAAAATCTCTGGATATGAAAGCTCTGGGATTTGGCCGCTGGTGGATTTCTTGCCTGGTAGCGGTGATTTTGGCTATTTGTGGTTTGGTGATGATTTTTGACCCCTTTGCCACTGTGGAAGCTTTGGTGATGTTTATTGGCCTTGGGTTCCTGTTTGACGGGGTTTACACACTGGTGAATACGCTGCTGTATGAACGGCTGTTCCGGGATTGACCAAGGGATGAAAAAGGGCTGACACTTGTGGGCGCCAGCTCTTTTTTGAAGACTTTTTTACGGAGAAAAGGCCCGCCGCAACAATGTGTTGCGGCGGGCCTTGTGCGATGCTTTACAGTCCGGTATCCCGGGCCAATGTGCGGAGATAGGCTAGGGAAGCCCGGATTTGCGCCATGCCCCCGGGCATATTTCCTTCTAGCGACATGCGGCCTTGGTATGCAATCCCTTTGAGCGCTTGGAAAAAGGCGGAGTAATTTTCCCCGTCCCCAGGCAAGGGGATCAGCCGGTTGTTTTTGGCACTGGCTATGTGGGTATGGCCCAGCTGTCCCTGGTATTTCCCCAGAACAGCAAGGGGTTCCTGTTCCAAGTCAAAATGGTACAGGTCGATAAGCAATCCCAGATTGGGGTGATTGACCTCTTTTACCAGTTGAAACACTTCTTCGCTGGAGTTGAGAATGTTGCATTCTTTGCGGCAAAGGGGCTCCACACAACAGAGAATCCCGTGGGAAGCCATGGCCGGGGCCAAGTGTTCCTGGCAAAATTCCACCAGCTGGGCAAAGGCTTCCCGGTGGGAAAAGCCTTCCGGCACCCGGCGGCTTCCCCCACTGCCAAAGACAATCACTTGAGCACCCAGGGCAGCTGCTTTGGGCAAGTTTTCCGCCAAATACCGGTCTGCTGTGGAAAAATCGGCCTCGGGACCGGTCAAGGGCAGATCCACCGGAAAAAGCACATTCATAGCTTCCACAGCTACCCCAGCGTGTTTCAGCTGGGACGCTCGCTGCATTACTTCAGCGAGAGTTTTCTCCCGCAGAGAGGAAAAAGACGCTTCCGCGTAGTCGCCTCCAGCGGCGGGCAGCTCCAAGATGGAATCTTCCCAGAGAGACATGCAGCAACCAAGTTTCATGAAAAATCACTCCCAAAAAGTTGGTGAGGGCGTTACCATTTACCGGTGGGAACCGTCTAAGAGGTATAGGGGTACCTTATGCCTTCAGCCGCAGCAGGGATTCTTTTGCTTCCCGGCTGACCCGGCGGGATTCCCGGATTTTCTGAATGGTTTTATTTTGCACCCAGGGAGTGAGGCAACGGGATTCCAACAGGCGCTCCACTTCCTGGGGGAAAGACACGTACCACAGGGAAAGTGCCCAGGCCACCGCCATTTTGGCGTAATACCCTGGGTGGGAAACGGTTTGAAGCAGTTCCAGGCCTTCGTGCAGGTGCTCCTGATCCACAAAGTGGGCAAGCTGTGTGACTACCGCGAACCGGACGAAAAATTCCTGAGGGTGGGTGTAAAAGGGGCGGAGAAATTCCCACAATTCCTGCCGGTCCTGGCTGGAAAGGGGTTTCAAGCTGCCGCAAAAGGTGTCACACACGGCCCAGTTGTCGATGAGGGGGAGAAAGGCTTCCACCAGGGGGCGTTTTTCCCCCCAGGGGATCTTTAACCCGTCGATGACCAATCCACGGAGCTGGATTTCCTCATAACAGCCGGGCTGGACATTCTCCAAAAAGGAAAGGGGGTCGCTGCGCAGGATTTTTTTCGCCAGATTCCGAAGGTCGGGCAGCCGGATGCCGTAAGCTGTTTCCACACCGGGAAGCAGCCCCTCGTTGAAGGTCTTATAGGCCGGATCCGCCAGCTGTTCCAGCTCCCGGAGAAGGGCGGCCCGATCGCCGGATTGAAAGGAAACGCTCATTTTGGATCCTCCACCAAATCCCGGATCAAAGCCAGCAGGTTGGGAATAGACTGGGATTTGTCGAATTCCTGGCAATTTTCCCGCATCTCCTGGAGCTTTTCCTTTTCTTTCAGCAGCGAGGAGATCACGCTGGCAAAATTCTCGTCTTTTTGAAGCCGCACGCCCATATCGTGGATCTTGAGGAAATTGGCGTTGTCCTCTTCCTGGCCGGGAATGGCGTCGAATACGGCCATGGGCAAATTGCAGGCCAGGGCCTCGGACACGGTCAGGCCGCCGGGCTTTGTCACCAGCAAGTCGCTGGCGTGCATGTATTTTTCCACCTCATCCGTGAAATAGATCAGCCGGGTGGGGATCCGTTCTCCCTGCATCAGCTCCTTCTCGAAAGCCTCATACAGCTTTTGGTTCCGGCCGGTGATGACGATGATCTGCATTTTTACGTCGGTGGATTCCAAGTCCCGGTATAGCTTCATGATGTTGGATACCCCAAAGCTGCCCGCCATAAACAGCACCGTGGGCAAGTTAGGATCCAGTCGGAGATCCCGCAGAAGCATATCCCGGTCTTCCCGGTCGAAAAATACTCCGTGTACCGGAATGCCAAAGGGATAGATCTTTTCTTCCGCCACCCCGAAGCTGGTCAGTTCCGGCACCATGTCCTCACTGGCCACCACATAGGCGTCCACATGGGGCGCGATCCAGGCGCGGTGCACTCCATAGTCGGTGAGAATGCAGATCAGCGGCGCGGTGATGGTGCCGTCGGCCTTTAAATCGGAGATCATCTCCGTGGCAAAGGGGTGGGTGGTTAGAATCACGTCCGGGTGATAGGGAGAGATGGCGGCGCATAACAGGTTGCTGAAAAGTCCGCTGAGCTTTGGCACCAGGTCGGAAAACAGATTCTGCCGGTTGGTCTGTTTGTAAAGCCGGCCAAACATGGCGGGTACCCGTTTGGCCATGAAACGGTAGCTGTCACACACGGTTTTATCCAAAAAACGGTTGATGGCCTTCAAGGTGTCAATGGTAACTACTTCATAGCCGGTGTTGTCGCGGATATATTTCTCCACTGCGGCAGACGCCCGCATATGACCGCCGCCTGTGGCCGCGGTCAAAAGCATGATTTTCATAAAATCTCCTCTTTTTCCTCTGGTTTGCCCCTGGGGCTGCCGGTCCGGCGAAACTCCTGTATCCGGGCGGCCTGGAAAGCTGGAACAATCGCTCCTTTATGCCATGGTTTCCCAAGGGGGAGCCGTTGGGGACATTGTATCACGGATTGTGGTAAAATGCCAGTTTTTTCGTGAAATCACAAGGCTTTCCCGCTTTACATTTTCGCTGGGGAAAGGTATAATGAAAAAGATTCTTCTCAGAGTGTAAGGGAAGAGGGAATCGCCCTCTTCTTGTGAAAATAGAAAGGTAAAAAAGAAAGGATGGGTGCCATGGGCAGAAAGACATTTTTCTGGAAATTTGCCGCCATTGCCGCCGCTCTGGTGATGCTGGGGGGGCTTTATGGCTGTTCCAATCAGGAAGAGAATTCCTCGCTGGTTTCTCAGGTTGAGGATTTGAACGTTTTTCCGGAAGGGGCTACCATTGGCGGAAAAAATATAGCTGGTAAAACCCAGGAAGAAGCTTTGGAGATCGCACGGGGGGCTATTGAGGAAGCAGTGGGTTCCCTGGAGATCACGGTGAAGTTCCGGGACGACACCATTCTGTTGTCCGGGGAGGATTTTGCCACCCAGGACGTGCTGGAGCTGACGATGCCCCAGTTTTTTGAGGAACACAAGGGGGAAGAGTACCCCTTGAATTACGTGATCGACCTGTCTGAAACAGGGGAGCAGAAGCTGCTGGACGCGGCGAAGGCCTGCGCAGTACAGGGGCAGGACGCCACGGTGTCAGGCAGGGCGGAAGACGGCACCTTTACGTTTACGGAAGAACAGGCCGGCAGCCAGGTAGACCTGTCCAAGACGCTGGAGAGTGTGCGGCAGCTGCTTTCCCAGAAGCACGGCGGGGATATCCAGGCAGCGTTTCTGGAGACGGAGCCCCAGATGACCAAAGCGTATCTGGAAGAGCACTTCACCAAGCTTTCCAGCTACAGCACGGTTTCCACAAATACGGCAAACGGCAACAGCAATATGGCTTTGGCCCTTTCCAAGGTAAACGGGACGATTCTGGCTCCTGGCCAGGAATTTTCCTACAACAACACCCTGGGAGACAGCACCAACCCGGATAACGGCTGGCTGCCCGCAGGAGGCATCTCCGGTGGTGTAATTGTGCAAATGTATGGCGGCGGTATCTGCCAGGGATCGTCTACACTGTATATTGCGGCGCTTTACGCCGGCATGGAGATCGTGGAGCGGTATAACCATTCCATTCCCTCGTCCTACTGCCCTATTGGGTTGGACGCTACGGTGGATTACGGCAATCTGGATTTTCGCTTCACCAATCCCTTAGAGACGCCGGTGTACATCAGCGCCTGGATGGACGGCACCACACTGTATGTGGAATTTTACGGCTGCTTCCCAGAGGAATGGGACAAAGTGGCGGTCAGCTCTGAGCAGACCGGTTCTCAAGCACCCTTGTCTTCCGTAAGCTTCCGGGAAGATTCCAGTTTGGCATCCGGCCAGTACGTGCGCCGGTCTTCTGGCAACACCGGCTATACCGCCCGGGCGTACCGCAGCTATTACAAGGGCGACGAGCAGGTGAAGAGCGAAGAGCTGCCTTCTTCCAGCTATCCCGCTACCGGTAAGGTTTACGCGGTAGGTCCCAATACAGATACGGATAAAGTGGACACCACGAAGGAATCGGGCAACACCTTGGAAGCGGAAGCCACTCCTACGCCTTCCCCCACGGCGAAGCCCACTTCCGCGCCTGTCAAAACACCGGCTCCCGTGGCAACACCCACCCCGGCGCCTACTCCTGTGCCGGCTACGCCTACCCCTGTCCCGGCGACCCCGGAGCCTGAGGAGCCCACTCCGGCTCCGGAAACCAGCGACCTGCCGGAAGAAGGGTGAGTTCATAGAAATTTCAGTCCCCAGCGCTTGGCTCAGGTGCTGGGGATTTGACGGTTATCACGCTTGAAAGGAATGATGGCTTGTGAAAGACGGATTTTTTCGGATCGCTGCCGCCACACCTCATGTTTCCGTGGCAGGAGTGGAAGTGAATCTGGCCCGGATCCAGGAAAAGATTCAAGAGGCTGCGGATCGTGGCTGCGGAGCTGTGTGCTTTCCGGAGCTTTCTCTGACCGCTTACACCTGTGGAGACCTGTTCAAGGATAGGACGCTGCTTTCCGGAGCGGAACGTGCCTTGGAAACCTTGCTGGCACAGACTGCCGGGCTGGATATTCTCTGCGCGGTGGGAGTGCCTGTCCCTTGGGGCGGGGCACTGTACAACTGTGCTGCCGTGTTTCACAAGGGACGGCTGCTGGGTTTGGCGGCCAAGGAATATATTCCCAATTACTCGGAATTTTACGAGGCCAGACATTTTACCTCTGCCCCAGCTGCTGAGGAAGTGTGTTACGCCGGGCAGCGCACCTGGCTGGGAAAAGGGCTGCTCTTTTCCTGCGAGAATGTACCGGAACTGTGTGTGGGAGTGGAGATCTGCGAGGATTTGTGGAGCACTCTGCCCCCCAGCATTGGGCTTGCGAGGAACGGCGCCACCGTGCTGCTGAATCCTTCCTGCTCGGACGAAATTATCGGCAAGGCGGAGTACCGCCGGGAACTGGTCCGCCAGCATTCCGGACGGCTTTTGGCCGCTTACGCTTACGTGGATAGCGGGCTGGGGGAATCCACCACGGATATGGTGTTTGCCGGCCACGATCTGATCGCTGAGAATGGGGCGGTATTGGCGGAAAGCCAGTTGTTTACCACCGGTTTGATCGCCGCGGATGTGGATTTGGAACGGCTGGCCCAGGAGCGCCGCCGCATGAATACTTGGCGTCCCGCTCACGAAGAAGGGTATGTGCGGATCCCCTTCCGGTATGACCAGGCCACTTTGGACGCTTTTGAGCCGGAACGGAATTTTGCCCGGTATCCCTTTGTGCCCCAGGATGCGGTGGGATTGAGCGACCGGTGTCAGCTGATCCTGACCATGCAGAGTGTGGGGCTTGCCACCAGGCTGGAAAAAATCGGCGGAAAAGTGGCGGTGGTGGGACTTTCCGGGGGACTGGATTCCACCTTGGCGCTGCTGGTGACCGCCCGGGCGTTTGACCGGCTGGGACTGCCCAGAACGGGGATCCACGCCTTGTCCATGCCCTGTTTCGGAACCACCAGCCGGACAAAGTCCAACGCCCAGCGGATCGCTGAGGAGCTGGGGGTGGACTTTCGGGAAGTGTCCATCGAAAAAGCAGTGCGCCAGCATTTTCTGGATATTGGCCAGAAGGAAAGCGATTTGGACGTGACCTATGAAAATTCCCAGGCACGAGAGCGGACCCAGGTGCTGATGGATACCGCCAACCGGTTTGGGGGTATTGTGATTGGCACCGGGGATTTGTCGGAGCTTGCCCTGGGCTGGGCCACCTACAACGGGGACCACATGTCCATGTATGGGGTGAACGCGTCCATTCCCAAAACGCTGGTGCGTCACTTGGTGCGCTACGTGGCCGACCACAGTGAGCCCAAGTTGCGGGAAGCCCTTTTCGATGTGCTGGATACGCCGGTCAGCCCGGAACTTTTGCCCCCCAAGGACGGGGAGATCGCTCAGAAAACCGAGGAATTGGTGGGGCCCTATGAGCTTCACGACTTTTTCCTGTATTATATGCTGCGCTTCGGATTCACACCGGGGAAGATTTACCGCATGGCTTGCCGGTCCTTTGAGGGCCAGTACGATGGAGCTACGGTGAAGCGGTGGCTCACCGCTTTTTACCGTCGGTTCTTTACCCAGCAGTTTAAGCGCTCCTGTTTGCCGGACGGACCCAAAGTGGGGTCGGTTACCCTGTCGCCCCGTGGGGATTTCCGTATGCCCAGCGACGCCAGCTGGCATCTGTGGCAAAAGGAATTGGAATCGTTGGAAAGCGGCTGCTAAGCGGCCGGTGGGAAAAGCCGTCCTGGGAGTGTGAGGTTTCAGCGGCGGCTATATATGCCATTGGGCAAATGTGAAATGAAAAAGAGGTGCTTTTGAATGGATACAAAGCGGGTATTGGTCACTGTGCCGGTAACGCCGGAGCATGTAAGAAAGCTGGAACAGGTGACTCCCGACTGGGAGTTCCGGTTTCGCGGAACAGATCATTTGGTTGGGGTCAACCCGGAAGAACTGGTGAACCGGGAACCTCTGACTTCGGAAGACGTTGCCTGGGCCGATGTGATCCTGGGCAACGTGCCGGAATCCACCTTGACAGGTTCGCCCAAGCTTTTGTGGCTGCAAACCAACAGCGCCGGGGTGGAAGGGTACCTTCGGCCCGGAGTACTGGCGGAAAACACACTGCTGACAAACGCCACCGGCGCCTACGGTTTGGCCATCTCTGAGCACATGCTGGGCATGCTGCTGGAGCTTTTCAAAAAGCTGGAGCTGTACCGGGACGCTCAAAAGGACGGGAAATGGCAGTCGTTGGGGGCTGTGAAAGCGGTGTATGGTTCCACAGTGCTGGTGTTGGGCATGGGGGACATTGGCGGTGAGTTCGGCAAACGGTGTAAAGCCCTGGGGGCCAAAGTCATCGGTGTGCGGAGAAGCAACCGTCAGAAGCCCGAGTATGCCGATGAGGTCCACCTGCTGGAAGATTTGGATCAGCTGCTGCCCCAGGCCGATGTGGTGGCGGTTACGCTGCCGGGAACGGAAGCTACCCGGGGGCTGATCAACCGGGAGCGGCTGGCCAAGATGAAGGAAGGGGCCGTGCTCTTAAATGTGGGCCGTGGATATATTGTGGATACGGACGCCCTGTGTGAGGCTCTGGAAAGTGGCCATCTTTCCGGAGCCGGAGTGGACGTTACCGACCCGGAGCCTTTGCCGGCAGAGCATAAGTTGTGGCGGATCCCCACAGCGGTGGTGACCCCCCATATTTCCGGGTATTATCATCTCCGGGAGACCCATGAGCGGATCGTGAAGATTTTCGTGGAGAATCTGGAACATTTCCGCAAAGGAGAGCCGCTGCGCAACCAGGTGGATTTCTCCACCGGTTACCGGAAGCTGCCCTGAGAAAGGATCTAGAATGGAAGAACACTATTTAGATAACAGTGCCACCACCCAGGTGCTGCCCTCTGTGGCACAAAAAGCCATGGAGATGATGGTGGAAGAGTTTGGGAATCCCTCGTCCCTGCACACGAAGGGATTCCGGGCCAGGAAGCTTCTTGAGGAAGCCCGGGGGCTGGTGGCGGACCGTTTAGGGGCTCAGCCGGAGGAGATCACCTTCACCAGCGGAGGCACCGAAAGCAATAATCTGGCTCTTTTTGGAGCGGCTCAGGCCAGACGCCGACTGGGAAACAAGATCGTCACCACCGCTGCGGAGCACGATTCCGTGCTGAATCCCTGCCGCGCCCTGGAAAAGCAAGGGTTTGAGGTGGTCTATCTAAAGCCAGATGCCACAAGCCGCCTTCCGGAAGACGCTTTGATGGATGCCATCGACGAAAAGACCATTTTGGTCAGTGTGATGCTGGTAAACAATGAAACAGGGGCCATTTTCCCCGTGCAGGCCGCAGGACGGGCCATTCGGCGGAAAAAAGCCCCCGCCCTGCTGCATGTGGACGCTGTCCAAGGATTTGGCAAGCTTCCCTTTACCGTGAAGAAACTGGGTGTGGATCTTTTGACCCTGAGCGGTCACAAGATCCACGGGCCCAAAGGGATAGGCGCCCTGTACGTGAAAAAAGGGGTGCGGATCCTGCCCCAGGCCCTGGGCGGGGGACAGGAACGAGGCATGCGTTCCGGTACGGAAAGCGTTCCCCTGATCTGCGCCCTGGGAGAAGCGGTGCGGCAGCTGCCACAGCCGGAAGAGGCTTTAAGCCAGGTGGAGAAGCTGAACGCCCTGCTGCGGGAGAAATTGGAACAGCTGCCGGGGGTGGTGATCCACTCCCCAGAGGATGGGCTGCCCTATGTGCTGAATTTTTCCGCCGGAAGGGTGCGCGGGGAGACTATGCTCCATTTTCTGGCGGAACGGGGTGTGTATGTCAGTTCCGGGTCCGCCTGTGGGAAGGCAAAGCCCAGCCATGTGCTGGAATCCATGGGATTACCCAAGGAGCAGGTGGAAAGCGCTTTGCGGGTGAGTTTTTCCCGGTTTAGCACCCAGGAAGACGTGGACGCCCTGGTGGAAGGTTTGGCTGTCGGATTGCGTACTTTGGCCCGGCGGGAATAAAAGTTTGATAGTTGGAGTTGACCATATGCCACAAGAAGTGATTCTGTTAAAATTGGGGGAGATCGCCCTGAAAGGCCTGAACCGCCGGGCCTTTGAGGACGTTCTTCTGAAAAACATCCGGCGCCGCCTGCAAAGCGCCGGGGAGTTTTCCGTATCTTCCGTACAATCCACCATTTATGTGGAACCGAAAGATCCGTCTGCCGACATGGACTTGGCCGAGGACCGGGTTTCCAAGGTGTTTGGCGTGGTGGGATACGCCCGGGCGGGGGTGGCCGAGAAGGACCTGGGGAAAATCCAGGAACGGGCCGCCGAATACCTGGAAGATCAGCTAGAGGAAATTTCCACCTTTAAGGTGGAGTGCAAGCGCAGCGATAAAAAATTCCCTTACAAGTCTCCGGAAATTTCCGCGGAAGTGGGCGGATTCCTGCTGGAAAAATTCCCCCATCTCCAGGTGGACGTGCACAATCCGGATCTGGTTGTCCGGGTGGAGGTGCGGGAACGGTATGCCTTTGTCCATGGGGATTCCAAGCCTGGCGCAGGTGGAATCCCTGTGGGGACTGGCGGCAAGGCAGCGATTTTGATCAGCGGCGGATTGGACAGCCCGGTGGCGGCCTGGATGATGGCCAAGCGGGGTGTGGAGCTGACGGCCATTCACTTCGCCAGCCCCCCTTATACCAGCGAGCTGGCCCATGAAAAGGTGGCCCGATTGCTGAAAAAGGTGAGCCAGTACGCAGGGCGGATTAAATTTGTCACCGTGAATTTTACCCATCTGCAAGAGGAGATCCGGGACAAATGCCCGGAAGAGCTTTCCACCGTGATTCTGCGCCGGTTTATGCTCCGGGCGGCGGAGCGGGTGGCCCGGGACGAGGGCTGCCTGGCTCTGATCACCGGGGAGAGCCTGGGTCAGGTAGCCAGCCAGACCATGCAGGCTATTGCCTGTACGGACGCGGTGGCCACTATGCCGGTGTTCCGACCGCTGATCGGATCGGATAAATCGGAGATCGTCAAGATTGCCCATATGATAGACACCTACGATATTTCCATTGAGCCCTACGAGGATTGCTGTACGATCTTCACACCCAAGCATCCCCGGACCAAGCCCATTCTGCATTTTGTGGAATCGGGGGAACGGTCCATCGATGGGGAAGGGCTGCTGGAAGAATCCCTGGCAGAGCTGGAAACCCAGTGGATCATGCCCTGAACGGGTAGGAATTCTAGAGAAGAACAGGAGAAAAAGTCATGAACGCAGAGATTATTTCCGTGGGCACCGAGTTGCTTTTGGGCCAGGTGGTGAACACGGATACGACGATTGTGGCCCGGGAGCTTTGCGCTTTGGGCATTAATCTGTTGTACTCCGCCGTGGTGGGGGACAACGTGGAGCGGTTAAAACTGGCGGTGGAAACGGCGATTTCCCGGAGTGACCTGCTGATTATGACCGGGGGCTTAGGGCCTACCACCGACGATTTGACCAAAGAGACAACCGCTGCCTGCGCAGGGAAAAAGCTGAAGCTCCATCAGGAAAGTTTGGAGCGGATTCAGAACTACTTCAATGAAAAGCACGTCAGCGAGAACCAGGAAAAGCAGGCATGGCTGCCTGAGGGATGTACCGTGTTCCGCAACGACAATGGCACGGCTCCTGGCTGCGCGTTCCAGGCGGATACAGGCTGCACCATCATCATGCTGCCGGGTCCGCCTTCGGAACTGGAACCCATGCTGAAAAATTATGCCGTACCCTATTTGAAACAGGGTCAGGAATGGGTGATCGTTTCCCACAACGTGCATATTTATGGCCGTGGGGAAGCGCCAGTGGCCCAGATGATGGACGACCTGATGAATGGGGAAAATCCCACCTTGGCGCCTTATGCCAAAGAGGGAGAATGTTACCTGCGGGTGACTGCCAAAGCCCATACGGAAGAGGAAGCCGACCAGATGTGCCAGCCTTTGATTGAGGAAATCAAGGCCCGGCTGGGAGAATTTGTCTACAGCGTAGACGTGGAAACCTTGGAAGAGCTGGTGGTGCAAAAGCTTTCCCAGCAGGGGAAAAAGCTGGCCACAGCGGAATCCTGTACCGGGGGACTGCTGGCCAAGCGGATCACCGATGTGCCTGGATCGTCGGCAGTATTCGATATGGGTTGTGTCACCTACGCTAACGACGCCAAGGAAGCCCTGCTTTCCGTAGACCATGAAACCCTGGAGACCTATGGGGCGGTCAGCGAGGAAACGGCCCGCTCCATGGCGGAAGGGATCGTACGGCGCTCCGGCAGCGATATCGGCGTTGGGATTACCGGGATCGCCGGTCCGGATGGTGGCACTCCCGAAAAGCCGGTTGGGCTGATTTATATTGCCCTGAGCGATGGGGAACACACCTGGGTGACAAAGCGTTCTCCCATTGGCAGAACCAAAAGCCGTGAATGGCACCGCCATTGCGCGGCCAGCCAGGCGCTGGACATGGTTCGCCGGTATTTAGAGGGCCTTCCCGTGGTTTCGGAAAAATAAGGAATAAAAAGAGTGGCGCCCATGGAAAGGCACCACTCTTTTTTTATGGAACACGAAAAAATGCTGGGAAGGAAAGTAAACTTGCATAACCCGGGAAGGTTCCAGCATTCTTTAGAATAACCCTTCTGGGATCACCACATCTTTCCGAGGGACCTTTTCCCAGGAGAACAGAGGAAGAAGCTGCTGGGGTGTGGCCGGTTGGGGTTCCGGCAGCAATCCTGCCAGAAAAGCCAGTCTTCCCACCACGTCCTGAGGGGTGAGACCCTTTGCCAGAAGTCCGGATAAGCTTTGGTCCCCGTCCCGCTTGGAAAGCCGTCGGCCCCCAGGCGCCAAAAGCAAGGGGGTGTGGGCGAATTGGGGCGGGGAAAATCCCAGCAGCCGGTAAAGAAGGATTTGCCGGGGCGTAGAAGAGAGGAGATCGCTGCCTCGGACTACTTCTGTGACCCCCATTGCGGCGTCGTCCGCCACCACCGCCAGCTGGTAGGCGTACACCCCGTCGGAGCGGCGCAGGATGAAGTCCCCACAGCCGGTGGGCAGGTATTGCTGTTGGGGACCATAGTGCAGGTCCACAAAGGAAATGGTCTCTTCCGGTACCTGCAGCCGCAGGGCCGGGGAGCGGGTTTGGCTTTGCTGGGCCACCTGCTCTGGGGTCAAATTCCGGCAGGTACCAGCGTAGAGCAGTTCCCCATCGGAAGCGTGGGGGGCGCTGGCGGCGTGAAGCTGCGCCCGGGTGCAGAAACAAGGATAGACCAGGCGCTGGGTCTCCAATTTCTCCAACTGGGATTGGTAAAAGTCAAAACGGCGGCTTTGGTCATAAGGCTCATGGGGACCGCCTTTGTCTCCGCCTTCGTCCCAGAAAAGGCCCAGGCGTTCCAAGTCCCGCTGGGCTTGAAGCACATAGACCTGCCGGGACCGCTCCAAATCCAGGTCTTCGTTGCGGAGAAGGATCTTTCCCCCTTGGGACTTGGCAGAGAGCCAGGCCAACAGCGAGGAAAAAAGATTTCCCAAATGTAAATACCCGCTGGGGGTTGGGGCAAACCTGCCCACCACTTGTTCCATTGCCCTCGCCACCTTCCTTTTAAACTGCTACGATTATAATCCTAGGGCGGTTTTTCTGTCAACCGCCCAAAACTCCTAGGAAAATGGGGAAGAAACCTTACAAATTTTTAAAAATATGGGTTCCGTGGAAGATGATGGTTGAATTGGAAGGGGGTTCCGGATTATAATAAGGGATACCGCGGCTGACAACGGGCAGCCGCAATCTCCCAAAATGAGAAAGGGGATCGTTCCATGAAAGAGAAAAATACAGGGGCCCTGCGCTGGATACTGCGGGTGCTGCAAGGTATGCTTGTAGGCGTGGGCGCCGTTTTGCCCGGAATTTCCGGCGGTGTGCTCTGTGTGGTGTTTGGAATCTACAAGCCGGTGATGGAGCTGCTTTCCAACCCCATCAAAAAGTTTAAAACCCATGTGCCCCGTCTCCTTCCCGTGATTGTGGGCGCCGCTCTGGGATTCCTGGGAGTGGCGAAGATTCTGGCCTTTTTCTTGGAAAAATATCCGGATCCTTCGGTGTGCCTGTTTGTAGGACTGATCGCTGGAATGCTGCCTTCCCTGTTTCGTGAGGCTGGGGAGCAGGGCCGTACCAAGGGCAGCTGGGTTTCCCTGGTTGTGGCCTTTGTGGTGGTGATGACCCTGCTGCTCTCCTTGAACCTGCTGTCGGTGAGCATTGTCCCCAACTTTGGCTGGTACCTGTTCTGCGGATTCTGCGCGGCTTTGAGCATCATCGCTCCCGGCATGAGTTTTTCCACGCTGTTGATGCCCTTGAATCTGTACACGCCTTTTGTGGACGGAATTGGCAATTTGGATTTGAGCGTGTTGATTCCGGCGGGAATCGGGGCAGTGGTCACCATTTTGTGTCTGGCCAAAGCGGTGGACGCCTTGTTCAACCATTTTTATTCCTTTGCGTTCCACGCCATTGTGGGAATCGTGATCGCCGCTACGCTGGTGATTATCCCCTTCGGAAGCTTTACGGTCAGCGTGAGTGGGGCGGTTGTCAACGTGGTATGCCTGGTGATTGGCATCGTCGCGGCGTTGGCGTTGGATAAGTTCAATCAAAGCGTACCAAAAGAGGATTGAGCGCTTACGGTTTTACCGGTATGAAAAAAGGACACTCAGGATTTTTCCTGGGTGTCCTTTGTGTTTTGAGTTGCTGTAAAAGCGTTTCACTGTTTCACCGGGGCAGAGACTCTCGCCTCATTGAAAGTGAATCCCCGGTTTTTTCTGCATGGGAAGAGAGCGCCTGTTCCGTTACGCCTGTGTAGCGATTTGGTACAATTCTTCAGCTGTGGAAACCAGGTGTTGGGCGCCGTTTGCCAGCAGCTCTTCCTTGTCCCGGAATCCCCAAAGTACCCCGCAGGGAACCATACCGGCGTTATGGCCTGTTTGCATGTCCACGCCGCTGTCCCCCACGTAAAGCACCTGCTGGGGAGAAACCCCGAAATCCGAGGCCATCTTCAAAACGGCAGTGGGGTCGGGCTTTGTGGGGATTCCCGCCCGCTGTCCGTGAGCTTGGTCGGGCAGGTTGCCAAAAAGCGCTTCCACGATGTACTGGGCCATATTGTCCGGCTTATTGGACAGCACTCCCACTTTCAGGTCCTGGGCCTTCAAGCCCTTTAGAAGCTCTAAAATGCCCGGGTAGGGTTCCACCAAGGCCATGGGCTCGCTTTCGTACAGGTGGTCGTAAGACGCCCGGAATTGCCGGACTTTCTCTTCGGGGAAATCCGCACCTACCGTTTTCAGCATGCGGCGCATGAGCACGTCCGCGCCATTGCCCACCAGCGTTTTGTATTGCTCCACCGGAATGGTGGGCAAGCCGTATTCTTCCAACGTGGCATTGCCAAAGTGGGCGATGGACACAAGGGTATTGGCTAGGGTGCCGTCTAAATCAAAAATACAGGCGTGAAAACGCCTTGTTTGTGCAGTCATA
This sequence comes from Clostridiales bacterium, assembly GCA_019416395.1. Classification (GTDB taxonomy): domain Bacteria; phylum Bacillota; class Clostridia; order Oscillospirales; family Acutalibacteraceae; genus Acutalibacter. Next base: position 12,879 of record DXXH01000002.1, on the reverse strand, counting down.
TTCTTTTCTCCTTTCAGAGTCTTTCTCTATTATAAAGCGGGATTGTGAAAAATCAAGGCCTTGGCTTGCGTGGAAATGGGACGCGTGCTATAATCGTGGTAAAGTGGAATGAAAATGGAGGAACCTACTGTGGATTACGCGCAAGAAGCTTTGAAAATGCACCGGGAATGGCAAGGAAAAATCCGTGTGACCACTCCCTGTACCTTGACCAATAAAGAGCAGCTTTCCGTGGCTTACACCCCTGGAGTGGCCGCTCCCTGTTTAGAGATCGCCAAAGACGTGGAAAAATCCTATGAGTACACCCGCCGGGGAAATCTGGTGGCTGTGGTCACCGACGGCACCGCTGTTTTGGGCCTGGGGGATATCGGTCCCGAAGCCGGTATGCCCGTCATGGAAGGCAAATGCGCTTTGTTCCAGGCATTCGCCGGGATTGACGCTTTTCCCATCTGCGTGCGCTCCAAAGATGTGGATGAGATCGTCCACACGGTGGAAATGATCGCTGGGTCCTTTGGGGGCATCAACCTGGAAGACATTGCCGCTCCCCGCTGCTTCGAGGTGGAAGCCAAGCTGAAAGAGCGGTTGGATATTCCCGTGTTCCACGACGACCAGCATGGCACGGCTGTGATCACCGTGTCCGCAATGCTCAACGCGTTGAAGGTGGTGGGCAAGAAGATCGAGGACGTTTCCGCGGTGGTGAACGGAGCCGGCGCTGCCGGGACCGCCTGCACCAAGCTGCTCATGGCCCTGGGACTGAAAAATGTGGTGGTTTGCGACAAAATGGGAGCTTTGGTTCCCGGACTGCCCGGCATGACCGAAGCCCAGGCCAAGCTGGCGGAAGAAACCAATCCCCAGAGAAAATCCGGGACCCTGGCGGACGTGATCCAGGGCGCCGATGTGTTCATGGGCTTCTCTGCGCCCAAGTGCCTGACCGGGGACATGGTGCGGTCCATGGCCAAGGACGCCATTGTGTTTGCCTGCGCCAATCCCACCCCGGAGATTTTCCCAGATGAGGCTTTGGCCGCTGGAGCCCGGGTGGTGGGAACCGGCCGTTCCGACTATCCCAACCAGATCAACAACGTGTTGGCTTTCCCGGGAATTTTCCGGGGCGCCTTGGACGTGCGGGCCAAGGAGATCAACGACGAGATGAAGGTGGCCGCAGCCAAAGCGCTGGCGGAGCTGATCCCGGACGACGAGCTTCGTGAAGACAACATCATTCCTTCCGCCTTCCACCCGGGAGTAGTTCCCGCTGTGGCCAAGGCTGTGGCGGAAGCCGCCCGGGCTACAGGTGTGGCCAGAGCGTAATGGGTTCCGTGTTGCCGGGAAACTTTCCCCTGTAAAAAGGGTGGCGGATTTCCCGGAAATATAGTATACTATAAAAAAGAAGGGCGCCCATGGACGCTGAGCGTCTGGGGACCCTTCGGAGAGAAGATGGGGACTATGACAAACGATAATCGGGGAATTTACCGGGTGGCATTGACCGCTGTGTTCGCGGCGCTGGTGTTTGTGGCCAGTATCATCAGTGTGCCTGTGCCTGCGGCGTTCGGCATGACCCGGATTCACCTGGGGAACATTTTTTGCCTGCTGTCCGGCTTTGTGCTGGGGCCCATTGGCGGCGGTTTGGCCGCTGGGATCGGTTCAGGGTGGTATGACGTGATCATTTACGGCGATATCCTTTCCGCTCCCTTTACCCTGGTGTTCAAAGGGCTGATGGCGGTTGTGTGCGGCATGATCGCATACGCCGGCCACAACCAGGGGGAAAATCACAAGCTCAATGTGGCGGCAGGTATCTGCGGCAGCGTGACATATATCATTTTGTACTTGGGCAAAAGCTTTGCCGAGGGGCTGCTCATGGGCAGCGCCATGGGGACGGTGCTTACCGCCCTTCTCACCAAACTGGTCACTTCCGGAATCAACGCGGTGATTGCCGTTGTGGTATCCGTGCCGTTGTGCGCGGTGGTCCGGATGGCGCTCAAGCGCAGCCATTTGCTGGAAAAAATGCGCTGAGTGCTTTGGGTTTGAAACTCTTGGTATTATTTTGAAAAAATCAGCCAAGAATCCATAAGCCGTCACATCTTTTTCACATAGCTGGGGGATAATGTAGTCACAACAAGGGAAAAAGAAAAAGAAAAGCCCTTGTGGACAGGATTTGAGTCCAGTGCTTGGAAAGGAGCAATGGTTTATGTATAACCCTTATGAGAACAACAATCATACAAACGACAACAGTACCACGAATCAAAATACAGAGCAGGAAGGGAATAAGACCCAGGAAACTTCTTCGTACACGGCTCCCAATTATGGAGCTGCCGATCAGACTTCCGGTGCTTACCAGAATACCCAACATCCCTATCCCACTCAGACGGATTGGCAGTATGGCAATCAGAGCCAGACGCCCAACACCTACACCTGGAACGGCGCTTCCCAACAGAGCAACGTTCCCTATTATACTCCCCCGCAGCCGTCTAAGCCTAAGAAGCATCACGACGGCAAGAAAGCAAAGAAAGTAGCTGTGCGGGTTGTGGCAGCGGTGCTGTGCTGCGCTTTGGTTTCCTTCGCTTCTGTGGGAATTTTCGCCGCCATGATCCAATCTGGCGTGGTCAACGTACAGAGCACCGGGTCGGAGAAAACAGCGGCCTTTACCCTGTATAAGCAGGATACCAGCAGCGAGGACGCCAGCAATGTGGTTTCCACCGACAGCCTGACCCGGCAGGAAGTTGCCCAGAAGGTCATTCCTTCCGTGGTGTGCATTCAGAACTACCAGATCAGCCAGCAGGGCTTTGTGTTTGGATACAGCGATGGCAGCCAGGACAGCGGTTCCAACAGTTCTTTGGCGGGTGAAGGTTCCGGCATCATCATTTCCGATGATGGCTACATCGTCACCAACTACCACGTGGTGGAAGGCGCTACCAACCTGCAGGTGATCACCTCTGACGGCCTGACCTATGAAGCCAGCCTGGTGGGCGAGGACACCCAGACCGACCTGGCTGTGATCAAGATCGACGCTACTGGTTTGACCGCTGCGGAGTTTGGCACTTCTTCCGATTTGCAGGTGGCCGACGAAGTGATGGCCGTAGGTAATCCTGGCGGCATGCAGCTCAACTCCAGTGTAACCTTCGGTTATATCTCCGCTTTGAACCGTCCTGTGACCAACAGTGAAACTGGTTATACCGTCAATTGCATTCAGACCGATGCCGCAATCAACCCCGGTAACTCCGGTGGTGCTCTGGTGGATATGAACGGCTATGTGATTGGCATCAACTCTTCCAAGATCGCCGCTACCGACTATGAGGGCCTGGGCTTCGCAATTCCTTCGGATACGGTACAGCCTGTGGTTTCCGATCTGATTGAGTACGGCTATGTGAAAGACCGTCCTATGCTGGGCATCACCGGCGGCTATATCAACCAGCTGGTTGCCAGCTTCTATGGCGGCGTGTCCGGTTTCTATGTCAATGAGGTTTCCAGCGAGGAAGCGGCTAAATCCGGCTTGCAGCGTGGGGATATCATCACCGCGATTGACGATACCCAGGTGACCGACGAAAACACCATCGCCACTTACATCGCGGACAAGAAGCCTGGAGATACGGTCACTTTGACCGTGTACCGCAGCTCTACCCAGAAGAATGTGTCGATTGACCTGGTGCTTTCTGAGAATACCGGCTCTTCTGTAAGCGCTGCAAACTAACTTTTAGAGTACAAGTTTCTTTTTCATAAATCTCCTTTTTCAAGCAAGAAGGGCGGGACGAAAGTCCCGCCCTTCTTGCGTCTGTTCCCTCTTTTCTATGAAAAATATATAGGGAAAAGTTTGGTTGCAAATAGTTCGGAAGTGAAAAGTCCAGGCGTTTCTACAAAAGGTATTTTGCCAGTTTTTTGGTTCAGAATGAAAACAATTTAGTTGCATCTACAATTTTTTTGGCGGCGCTTGACAGTGGCAGACGGAAAGCGTATCCTGTAGTTTAGGTAAGGAATTCGGAGTTAGCTCCGGATTTTTTAGCTATTCCATAAATTTCCCCGTGGAAGCGGGGCTTTCAGGAAGGAAGGTGATTGTTTGGACGGGATTCGTGATAAATTGATGGAAGGAATGGATAACCATACAGCGTTCACTATCCCGTTGTTTGGGGGGATTCCCGTACCGGAATCGGTGGTCGTCACCTGGGGGATCATGGCCTTTTTGGTCATTCTCGCCATTCTGTTTACCCGGCATTTGAAAAAGGTGCCAGGCAAGGCGCAGCTGGTTGCGGAGATGTATGTGGGATTCATCAACAACTTTACCAAAAGCACGCTGGGCGAAGAGCACTGGCGAGGGTTCGCACCCTATTTCGGCACCATTGGGCTGTACTTGGGAGTGGCGAATATGGTAGGGTTGATCGGCCTCACACCGCCCACGAAGGACCTGAATGTGACGGCAGCCCTGGCCATTATGAGCTGTGGTCTGATTTATGGTTCCAGCTTCCGGATCAAGGGGTTAAAAGGCGGCGTGCACAAGTTCTTTGAGCCCATCCCCCTGCTGTTCCCCATCAACTTAATGGAAATTGTGATCCGCCCCTTGTCCTTGTGCATGCGGTTGTTCGGCAATGTGCTGGGCGCATTCATCATCATGGAGCTGATCAAAACCGTCATTCCGGCCATTGTGCCCATGGCGCTGAGCCTGTACTTTGACGTGTTTGACGGGGTGATCCAAGCCATTGTGTTTGTGTTCCTGACGGCGTTATTCACCGCGGAAACCATTGAGTAAGGACCCGTCCGGGAAGACCGGAAGGGAAGAGGACCGGAAAAAACGGTGAACACGCCGTTTTTCATAGAAGAAAGAAATTACATTATATAACAAAGGAGAAGATTGATTATGATCGCACTTGGAGCCGCTATTGCAGTTTTGACCGGTATTGGCGCTGGATTGGGCATCGGTATTGCCACTGCAAAGGCAGTGGACGCTATCGCCCGTCAGCCTGAAGCAGCCAGCAAGATTCAGAGCGCATTGCTGATCGGTTGCGCCCTGGCCGAGGCCACCGCTGTGTACGGCCTGGTGATCGGTATTGTGATCATCATGTTCCTGGGCTAAGAGGACGGCGAGTTTGGCAAGATTTAAGAGAAAGGAAGGCGTATCGGTTTGTTAGACCTGAATTGGTCCATTATTTGGAACATTGTAAATATCCTGGTGCTCTTCCTGCTGTTAAAGCATTTCCTCTTTAAGCCCATCACAAAGATGATGGACAGCCGCACCGCGGAGATTGAAAACAACCTGAAGGACGCCGAAGAGCAAAAGGCCAAAGCCCAGGATTTGACTGCCCAGTACGAAGAAAAACTGGAAGGGGCCCGGGCAGAGGCGGCCCAGATCGTGTCGGACGCCCGGCAGCGCGGACAGCAGGAATACAGCAGTATTCTGAAGAGCGCGGCTGAGGACGCCAAGAAGGAGAAGGAACGCTCTCGGGCGGAGATGGAGCAGGAGCGGGAAGAGATGCTGCGTGGCGTGCAGGAAAACGTCACCGAGCTGGTGCTTCTCACAGCTTCCAAGCTGTCCCAGAAGGAACTGAACCAGGAAACGGACCGCAAGCTGGTGGATTCTTTCCTTTCGGAAACAGATGGTGACAAGCTATGAGGACCCTGGAGACACGTTATGCGCTGGCCTTGTTTGAGCTGACTCAGGACGAGGAAGGCTTGCGGGCCGGGGCGAAGCTGCTGATGGGCGACCAAAACCTTTGGGAAGCCCTGAATACCCCCTGTATTCCCAGGGAAGAGAAAGACAAGGTGCTGTGCCGTTTGCTGGAAGGCAAGACGAGTCCGGCGCTTTTGAACTTTTTCCGGCTGCTGTGCCGGAGAGAGCGGTTTTCGCTGCTGCCCGCCATTGAGGAAAAGTATCACCAGTTGAAGCTGAAGCAGGAAGGC
>DXXH01000002.1:0-6992 GCA_019416395.1 Clostridiales bacterium | reverse complement strand
TGCGCCCGGCAGCCTGATCCGGCGGATCTTGCCCGGATCGGGGAAGCGCTGAAAAAACGCCATGGGCTTTCCAAGGTGGAATTTCACGTGGAGCTGGACCCGGAAGTGCTGGGCGGATTTGTGATCCAGCTGGAAGGCATCACTTACGATAAGAGCGTGCGGGGCGTGCTGCGCGGCCTGCGGCGTTCATTGAAAGAGAGGGAATAAGCTTTGAACGGCAAACCGGAAGAAATTGTATCCATTCTGAAGGAAGAGATTTCCCATTACGAGGAAAAAACTCAAGTCAGTGAAACCGGCTCCGTCGTTCAGATCGGAGACGGCATTGCCACCGTATATGGCCTGGAAAACGTCATGTACGGCGAGCTTTTGGAATTTGAAAACGGCACAAAGGCTTTGGCCATGAACCTGGAGACCGGCAGCGTGGGCTGCGCTCTGCTGGGTTCGGAAGAGGGCATCGAGGAAGGCGACCTGGTGCGCCGTACCGGCCAGCGGGCTTCCGTACCCGCCGGTGAAGAGATGCTGGGCCGTGTGATCGACGCCCTGGGGGCGCCCATCGACGGCAAGGGCCCCATTCACACCACGGAAACCCGTGTGATCGAGCGGGAAGCTTCCGGCGTTGTGACGAGAGAGCCTGTTACCGTGCCTTTGCAGACCGGTATCCTGGCAGTAGACGCCATGGTGCCTATTGGCCGTGGCCAGCGTGAGCTGATTATCGGCGACCGGCAGACCGGTAAAACTTCCATCGCTGTGGACGCCATTCTGAACCAGAAGGGCCAGAATGTGATCTGCATCTATGTGGCTATCGGTCAGAAGAATTCCACCGTGGCCAAGATCTACAATACATTGAATAAAAACGGCGCCATGGAGTACAGCCTGATTTTGAACGCTTCGGCCAGTGAACCGGCGCCTGTGCAGTACATCGCCCCCTATTCCGGGGTGGCCATCGCCGAGTACTTCATGTCCCAGGGCAAGGACGTGCTGATCGTGTACGACGATCTGTCCAAGCATGCTGTGGCGTACCGGACCCTGTCCCTGCTGCTCAAGCGGTCTCCCGGCCGTGAAGCCTATCCTGGCGACGTGTTCTATCTGCACTCTCGTCTGTTGGAGCGGGCTTGCCGCATGGCTCCTCAGTATGGCGGCGGTTCCATCACCGCCCTGCCCATCATTGAGACCCAGGCCGGCGACGTTTCCGCTTACATTCCCACCAACGTGATTTCCATCACCGACGGCCAGCTGTATTTGGAGAGCAACTTGTTCCACTCCGGCGTGCGTCCGGCTGTGAACGTGGGCTTGTCTGTTTCCCGTGTGGGCGGCGCTGCCCAGACCAAGGCGGTGAAGAAAATCGCCGGCAGCTTGCGTATCGATCTGGCCCAGTTCCGTGAGTTGGAAGTGTTCACCCAGTTCAGCTCCGATCTGGATCCCGCCACAAAAGAGGCGCTGGATCACGGCAACCGGCTGGTGGAAATTCTGAAGCAGCCCTTGTATCACCCCATGTCCGTATCCCGGCAGGTGGTGATCCTGTACGCTGCCACTCAGAAGCTGTTGGCTGACGTGCCGGTAGAGAAGGCCCGGGAAGTGGCTTGGGGCCTGGCGGACGAAATGACGGAGAAATATCCCGATGTGATGAAGGCTATTGACAGCACCGGCGAGCTTTCCGCCGAAGGAGAGCAGGCGATCCGGGACTGCTGTGAAACCTATAAAAAGCAGGTGAGCGCCACATGGCAAGCATAACGGAAATCCGCAACCGTATGAAAAGCGTTGAGCAGACGCTGAAAATCACCAACGCCATGTACCTGATCTCTTCCGCCAAGGTGAAGAAGGCCCGGAAGCAGCTTGCTGAGGTGGAGCCTTACTTTGACCGTTTGGCCAAAACCGTGCTGGACATTTTCCGGCACTCCCCGGATCTGGAACACCGGTTTATCGACGGCCACAACAAGCCAAAGGACGAGCGGAAGACGGGCTTTATCGTGGTTACCGGCGATAAGGGCCTGGCGGGAGCGTACAACCACAACGTGTTGAAGCTGGCGGAAAGCTATCTGGCCCGGAAGAAGGATTCCACCCTGTTTTTGATTGGCCAGATGGGGCGGCACTATTTCGAGAAAAAGAATATCCCCATTGACGCGGAATTCATGTACACCGCCCAGGATCCCACCATCGACCGTGCCCGTGAGATCGCGGATACCATGGTGGACCTGTACGAGCGGGGCGCCTTAGATGAAATTTATCTGGTGTTTACCCATTCCTATTCCGCTATGCGCATGGAGCCGGAAATCATCAAGCTGCTGCCCTTGGACCGGGCTATGCTCAGCGCCCGGCGGGGGATAAGCGGGGCTGACCAGTACCGGGACGTGGTGCGGTATGAGCCTTCTAAGGAAGCTGTGCTCAATGTGTTGGTGCCCGGTGTGATCAAAGGCTATCTGTTCAGCGCCCTGGTGGAGTCCTTCTGCAGCGAGCAGAATTCCCGTATGGCGGCAATGGATTCCGCCTCGGACAGCGCCCGGGACATGCTGAAATCCTTGTCCCTGGAGTTCAACCGGGCCCGGCAGGGAGCCATTACCCAGGAGATCACGGAGATCGCCGGCGGTGCTGCGGGCCTGACTCAGCTGTGACCGGGTATATTTTTGGAAATTTACCGGGGAGTTTTCTCCCCGAGACCAGATAGAAAGGGGTTCCTTTCATGGAAGAAAATCAAGGGAAGGTGCTACAGGTCATGGGACCTGTGGTGGACGTTCAGTTTGAAAGCGGGAAGCTGCCCAAGATCTATGACGCGCTGACCGTGGAAAACGGCGGGGAAACCCAGGTGTTGGAAGTGCTGAAGCATTTGGGGGACGGCGCTGTGCGCTGCATCACCCTGGCTACCAGCGAAGGCTTGACCCGGGGTATGACGGTGACCGCCACAGGGGGCCCTATCAGCGTGCCTGTGGGGGAAGGAACCCTGGGCCGTATGTTCAATGTGCTGGGCAATCCCATCGACGATAAGGGCCCGGCAGATTGCCAGGAGCGCTGGCCCATTCACCGGGACGCCCCGGCGTTTGTGGAGCAGAGTTCCACTGTGGAGATCCTGGAAACAGGCATCAAGGTCATTGACCTGCTGGCTCCTTACGCCAAAGGCGGTAAGATCGGCCTGTTTGGCGGCGCCGGCGTGGGCAAGACCGTGTTGATTCAGGAATTGATCCGTAACATCGCCACCGAGCATGGCGGCTATTCCATTTTCACCGGCGTAGGCGAGCGTACCCGTGAGGGCAACGACTTGTGGCGCGAGATGACAGAGTCCGGGGTTATCGAGAAGACCGCCCTAGTCTTTGGTCAGATGAACGAGCCCCCTGGAGCCCGTATGCGGGTGGCTTTGACCGGTCTGACCATGGCCGAGTATTTCCGTGACCATGAGCATCAGAACGTGCTGCTGTTCATCGACAATATTTTCCGGTACGTCCAGGCTGGTTCGGAAGTTTCCGCCCTGATGGGACGACTTCCTTCCGCCGTGGGCTATCAGCCCACCCTGGCCAACGAAATGGGCGCCTTGCAGGAGCGGATCACTTCTACCAAGAACGGGTCCATCACCTCGGTGCAGGCTGTTTACGTTCCTGCCGACGACTTGACCGACCCGGCTCCCGCTACCACCTTCGCCCACTTGGACGCCACCACTGTGTTGTCCCGTAAGATCGTGGAGCAGGGCATTTATCCCGCTGTGGATCCGTTGGAGTCCACCTCCCGGGTGTTGGAGCCCGACGTGGTAGGCCAGCGCCACTACGATGTGGCCCGGGCAACCCAGGAAGTTTTGCAGCGGTACCGGGAATTGCAGGACATTATCGCCATTCTGGGCATGGAAGAGCTTTCCGATGACGACAAGCTGACGGTGAGCCGGGCCCGGAAGATTCAGCGTTTCTTCTCCCAGCCCTTCTTCGTGGCCCAGGCCTTTACCGGCAAAGAGGGCCGTTATGTGGCTGTAGAGGACACCATTAAGGGCTTTGAGGCCATTTTGGGCGGCGAGCTGGATAAGGTTCCGGAAGTGGCGTTTAACAATATGGGCACCATTGAAGAGGTTTGGCAGAAGAGCAAGGAACAAGCGTAAGGGGGGATTCTGATGGCGTCTACATTCTATTTGGAGATGGTTTCCCCTCAGGATATCTTCTTTTCGGGCAACGCTCAGCAAATCGTTTTACCGGCCCTGGACGGTTCTTACGGTGTGCTTCCCGACCACGAACCCATGGTAACCGCCATTATGGCGGGAGTTGTGCGGTTCCAGGACGGGGAAGGCGCCTGGCATGAAGCCGTGGTCAGCGATGGCTGCGTGGAAGTCATGCCGGAACGTGTGATCCTTTTGGCTGCCACCATCGAGCGTCCGGAAGACATTGACCGCAACCGTGCCTTGGCGGCGAAACGCCGGGCAGAAGAGCGGCTGCGTCAGAAGCAGAGCCAGCGTGAGTATTATCAGACCCAGGCTGCCTTGTCCCGGGCTTTGGCCCGTTTGAAATCCAAGTCCCCCCAGTGATGGGAAGACTTAAAAAGTCCCAGTAAAAAACCACCCTTCGTACAGGAGTGTTTCTGTACAGAGGGTGGTTTTATTATACCCGGTGACTGGGTAGAGCAAGCGGGGGAAAATTACAGGAAATCCTGCAAACCGATGATGTCGTCCACAGGCAGGGAAAAGAGCACGCCCCGGCAGTCGGTTTTTAATCCGGCTTCCCGGTTGATGGCCTGCATCAAGGGCAATTTCTGCTCCCGGGGGACCAGAATGGCCACGATTTCTTTTTCCGGCTGCAAAGTAAAGCCCAACACGTTTTGCAGGTCCTCATAGCCCACCCGGCGGGCGTTGATGACTGTGCCGCCCTTGGCTCCGGCAGTGCGGGCCGCTTCCATCACTTGGTCGGAACAGCCCCGGTTCACGATGGTCAGTACCAGCTGGTAGGGGTGTCCCTGGGAAGGGGTTTTCGCTTCTTCCATGGTCGGTTCCTCCTTTTCGTATTCCGGCTTGATGAGCACAGACGGTATCTGGGCGCTGATCCCCGTCAGGGGTATGGTGAACAGGATCCCCTTTCCCGGCGTATCCAGATCCAAGACCCGGCGGATTTCCGGTAGCAGCCGTGGAAGGCGGCTGACAGGGCTCAAGGTCCATACCAGTTCTTTGGCGGTTTCGTCCAGTCCGAAATAGTTGAGAATTTTAGAGCTGGCCGTGCCAGCGCCTAAACAGGCAAAGTCAAAATGAAGATGATGGGCACGGTATAAGTCCACGGCTTTGCTGCCTTTTCCACGGTCCACAATGGTGATCAGCAGTTTGAAATGTTCCACGTTCATCACAGATCCTCCTTACACGTCGTCAAACTCGATGATGTCCTCAGAGGACATGGTGGAAGCTTCGGCCTCGGTGACCTCCACTGTATGGCGCAGCCGCCGCTGGTACAATGCGCCCAGGCACTGAATAGTCACCAGGGGAGTCATGGCGACCATGGCCACAATGCCGAAAGCGTCTGTCAGCACATTGCCGCCCAAGGCGCTGCAAGCCCCCATGGCGAAAGGCAACAGGAAGGTGGCAGTCATGGGGCCGCTGGCCACGCCGCCGGAGTCAAAGGCGATGGCTGTGAAAATTTTGGGAACTTTCCGGGAGAGCAGCAGGGCAATGGCATAGCCGGGGATCAGGAACCGCAATATGGAAATTCCAGTGAGTACCCGCACCATAGCCAAGCCCACGGAAATGGCTACACCGATGGACAAGCTCAGGTTCATAGCTTTTTGGGGCACGGCGCCGCCGGTCACTTCTTCCACTTGCTTGTTCAACACATGAACCGCTGGTTCCGCCGCCACGATGAAGTAACCCACCACCATGCCGATGGGAATCAGAATCCAGTTGTACTCCAGGGAGCCAATGGTGCTGCCCAAATAGTTACCGGCAGGCATGAAGCCCACATTCACGCCTGTGAGGAACAGCACCAGTCCCACGTATGTATAGGCAATTCCCACCAATAGCCGGATGAGGGAATCCTTTTTCAGATGCAGGGAGAAAATTTGGAAAATGGCGAAAAAGATCACCACAGGCAAAAGTCCGACAGCAACTTCCCGCATGTATTCCGGAAAACCCATTAAGAATTGCAGGCCCGCTTCCCGGGACGTGTACGTACCCGTAATGGTGAAGGGGGTGTAGGTGATTTCAGTCCCGCTAAGGCAGATACCCATAATCAGCACGGCCAGAATGGGACCTACACTGCAAAGGGCAACCATGCCGAAGCTGTTGTCCTCAGCCTGCTGGTTGGCCTGATGGCTGGAAGCTACGCCGATGCCTAAGGCCATAATGAAAGGCACGGTGATTGGGCCGGTAGTCACGCCACCAGCGTCAAAAGCGACAGCCAGGAATTCTTTGGGGATAAACAGGGCCAGGACAAATACCCCGATGTAAAAAACCAACAGCAGGTTGTTCAGGGGGATTTTCCACTTCAAGGTGCGGATTACCGATAAAACCAGAAATACGCCTACCCCTGCCGCCACGGTGAGGATAATCACCATGTCGGGTACGGCGGGAACTTGGTTTGCCAAAACCTGTAAATCCGGTTCCGCCATGGTAATAAAGGCGCCAATCAAGAACACCAGGGGAATGATCGGCCAGACGGAACGCTTGCCGAACCGCACCACTTCTCCGCCCACACTGTCGCCCATGGGCATCATGGCCATGTCGGCGCCTAAAGAGAACAGGCCCATTCCCAAAATCAGAAGGATGGCTCCCAGCAGGAACATCATCAAGGTACCCACCGGCATGTCGGGAGCCAAGGTAAAGCTCAACAGCAGCACAATGACTGTGATGGGCATTACCGAAGAAAGGGATTCCAATGTTTTTGCTTTTAAGTTTTTCCGCATTGATGCACTTCTCTTTCACTTGGATTTTACCCGCTGACTCGGGTGCGCTTTGCGCGAAAAGGGTTTTGCGTAAGTGGAAACTATTACTTTATAAATAAGTATACCAGAAAAATTCCTCTAAGACCAGAAAAACCTGCCGAAAAGCC
>DXXH01000019.1:20951-33307 GCA_019416395.1 Clostridiales bacterium | reverse complement strand
TTATTATAGTTCTTGGGACGGAAAAAGCAAGGAGGTATTTTTGTGCGAACCATATCCCGATGGACGGAGAAAGCTCTGGAAGGGCTTTCCTGGAAGAAGTTCTTTTTGATACTGTTAGGAGCGGCGATCTGCACCTTTGGAATTCACAATATTCATCAGCAGACGGGTATCACGGAAGGGGGCGTCATTGGGGCCATGCTTTTGGTGGAGCATTGGCTGGGAATTTCGCCGGCGTATATCACCCCGGTGTTGGATATTCTTTGCTATTTGCTGGCGTTTAAATATTTAGGCGGATCATTTATCCGTATATCCATTTTGTCCACATTCAGCGTGTCCTTATTTTATAAGATCTGGGAGCAATTCCCCCATATGCTGCCGGATCTATCCCAGTATCCTTTAGCAGCGGCCATTTTAGGCGGAGTGTTTGTAGGAATAGGCGTGGGATTGATAGTCCGGCAGGGGGGATCCAGCGGTGGTGATGACGCTTTGGCCTTGGTGATTTCCAAGGTTACCCGGTGGAGACTATCCTTTTCCTACTTGTTTACGGATTTGACGGTGTTGGCGTTATCCTTGACCTATATTCCCTTTACCCGGATCATTTTTTCCATAATGACGGTGACGATCTCCTCTTTTCTCATAGACCAGGTGCAGAATTTCCGGTTTTGCCGGACGCAAAAAGCATGAGGAACAAGGCGATTGAAAAAGAAACATCTATTTTAGCTTGCCAAATGGTAAAAAACATGGTATCATTATTTAGTTAAGACAATTGAGAAAACAAATTGTTTTTTCAATTGGCAGAAGGACCATTAGCTCAGTTGGTTAGAGCAGTCGGCTCATAACCGATCGGTCCGGGGTTCGAGTCCCTGATGGTCCACCAGCGGCAAGCTGCCGCTCCCAATTCGCGAATCACACTTTTGTGTGGTTCGCGAATTTTTTTGCCCGCGTTTTGGGTTTGGGTTCATTTTCGTTCGCTCAGCACAGCGGCATGACGCTGGACACAAGACGCGCGCTTTACACTTGTGAGGTGTGCTCTTTATTTTTATTTGGGTACCTGGGGGGAAACCTGCGATTTTCTGAAACTTGTTTGAAAAAGATCTGGACGGATCCCTATGGAAGTTTTTCAGAAAATTCAGTATAATAAGAAAAAACAAGCGTCCCAATCCCTGGGAGTGGCTGAAAGGAGAAACCTATGGATCTGAATGAGTATGAAGTGAAACATATGGAGCTGCTACGCAAACTGGCGCCCGAGTGTATGGTGCTTCTGAAAAGCGATGGAACGTTTCCGTTAGCAGAATCAGAAAAGGTAGCCTTATATGGCAGCGGAGCCCGGGACACTATTAAAGGCGGGACAGGCTCAGGCGATGTGAATGTACGTCATTTTTCTACGGTGGAAGAGGGCTTGGAAAACGCTGGTTTTACCGTCACCACAAAAGGGTGGTTGGAAGCTTATGACCAGGTGCGTGAGAAAGCCCATGCCAGTTTCGTGGAAGGAATTAAAGCTAAAGCCAAGGAGATGGGAGTTCCCGCAATCATGCTGGGAATGGGCGCTGTGATGCCGGAACCGGAGTATGATCTGCCCATGGACGGGGAAGGCGACCTGGCTGTGTATGTGCTGGGGCGTATTTCCGGCGAGGGTTCTGACAGGAATCCCGCTCCTGGAGATTTTGAACTGACCAAGTCGGAAATTCGGGATATACTGGCGGCGCGGAAAAAGTACCAAAAGTTTCTGCTGGTACTCAACGTAGGCGGCGTGGTGGACCTGAGCCCGGTCATGGAAGTGGAGAATATCCTTTTGCTTTCCCAGACAGGCATGACCATTGGCGACTCCTTGGCCGACGTACTGTTGGGTAAAGCTTATCCTTCCGGAAAACTGGCCTCTACCTGGGCTAAATGGGAAGACTACTGCAAGGTAGGGGAGTTTGCCCAAATGGACGATACCCGCTATAAGGAAGGAATTTACGTGGGATACCGCTATTTTGACACGGTGGATAAAACTCCCATGTTCCCCTTTGGGTATGGTTTGGGCTATACCACCTTCCAGGTGACGGGGATCCAGACAGAAGTGTCCGGAACCAAGGTGGAAGTGCAAGCCGTAGTACAAAATACAGGAAAGGCCCTGGGCAAGGAAGTAGTACAGCTGTATGTGTCTGTGCCTTCTGGAAAGCTGGATCAACCTCATCAATCGCTGGCAGCCTTTGGAAAAACAAAGGAATTGGCTCCCGGCGAGGAAGAGCAGGTGACCTTGACTTTCGCTTTAGAGGAATTGGCTTCTTTTGACAGCGATACCGCATGTCAGGTGCTGGAAGCTGGCGATTATGTGCTGAGACTGGGGACTTCCAGCAGGGACACCCATGTTTGTGGAGTAGTGCGCTTGGAAGATCCAATTCAAGTGCGGCAGTTGAGCCATATTGGCGGCCAGCCTGATTTTGAAGACTGGAAGCCCACGGGGAATCCCTATCAGCCCCAGGGCCAGCAGCAGGAGATCTCCGCCGCGCCGGTGTTTTCTGTAAAGGGGACAGACTTTGTTCCCAAAGCGGTTCCCGGTTCGATGGAAATCCAGCCCCAGACGAAAGAATTTGTGGAGTCCCTGTCCGATGAGGAGCTGGCTTACATCTGTTTGGGCGGTTTCCAGGACGAGGGCAGTAAAAGCTTTGTGGGCAACGCCGGTATGCGGGTGGTTGGTGCCGCTGGTGAGACTACCGGGCGTTTTGAGGATCGGGGATTGCCGGTGATCGTAATGGCGGACGGCCCTGCTGGGTTGCGCCTTAACAAAGATTATGGCAAAGATGAAAATGGAGTATTTCCCCTGGATATGTCCTTACCCGCTGGTTTTGCGGAATTCATGGACGAGGATATGCTGGCCAGTTTGGGATCCATGGGCCAGCAGCAATCCCAGCGGAAAGGGGAAGTGCTTCACCAGTATTGCTCTGCCATGCCCATTGGCACTGCCTTGGCGCAGAGCTGGAATTTGGAGCTGTGCCGTCAATGCGGGGATATGATTGGGGAAGAGATGGAACGCTTCGGGGTACATCTGTGGCTTGCCCCTGCACTGAATATCCACCGGTTGCCGCTGTGCGGCCGGAATTTTGAATACTATTCCGAGGATCCGTTGATCAGTGGCAAAATTACGGCAGCACTGACCCAGGGCGTACAGAGTCACCCCGGCCGTGGGACTACCATCAAGCATTTTGCCTGCAACAACCAAGAGACGAACCGTATGCTTTCCAACAGCATTGTCAGCGAGCGGGCGTTGCGGGATTTGTACTTGAAGGGTTTCCAGATTGCGGTGGAAGAATCCCAGCCTCATGCGTTGATGACCTCTTATAACTTGCTGAATGGGGAACACACTTCCCAGCGCCGGGATTTGATTATGACCTGCCTGCGTGGAGAATGGGGGTTCCAGGGGCTGGTGATGACGGACTGGGTAGTTTCCGCTATGGCGGGAGCCATGAAAACCAAGTATTCGCCAGCCTGTGCTTCTGGTTCGATCAAAGCGGGCAACGACATTTTAATGCCGGGCAGTCCCATTGATTACAAGGATTTGATGAATGCGCTCAACAATCCGGACAGCGCCTATCCCATTACCCATGAGGATCTGGTGGAGTGCGCTCAGCGCATCGTGCAGACGGCGAAAAACTTGGTAAAATAAATTACAAAGAAAAAAGGGTAGTGCTTTCCAAAACACTGCCCTTTTTTATCGTTTTTTCGGTAGAGACTTTCTAAATTGGAAAAGTGCAACTTGCTTCCCATCAAAAATAGGTGTATTCTAAGAGGAATCCAGATAAAAGGGGGGAAGCTGTATGACCCAAGCACAACTTGATACGCTCCTGGGGGATCTGGAAAATACACTCCGTGGGCTGGGAATCCCCTTGTCCCGGGAAATACGGCCTGCTGTAGTGGTAAATACCCGGGCGAAGCGGCGGCTCGGGTGCTGTATCCGGAAAGAAGGCGCCTTTACCATTGAAATATCTGCGGGGATTTTAGACAATCCAGAATTGCTTCACGCAACCTTGGTCCATGAGCTTCTTCACACCTGCTATGGGTGTCAGAATCACGGAAAGCGCTGGAAAGCTTACGCAGTGAAAGCTGGTGAAGCCCTGGGGTTGGAAATACAGCGGACTGTGGCGGTGGAAGGACAGCCACAAAGGCTTCGGCAGGACTCGGTAAAGTATTTTCTTAGGTGTACTTCCTGTGGAGCGGTGATTCCGCGGCGGCGTATGTCCAAAGCGGTCAAGAATCCCAGCCGGTATCGCTGCTCTTGCGGCGGCAAGCTGGAGCGTCTCCAGTGAATTTCCGAGACGGCGGTCTGCGAAAAGGCAACAAAAAAGCGGCTCCGAACAGGGCCGCTTATCTTATGGGAAAATAGCTTTTAGGTAGATCAAGTCCAGTGAACCAGCTTGCGAAAATCCGCCGCAGTAACCTGGGAGCGGTACAGCTGCTGAGGCTCTTCCAGAGTTTCACCAGGATAGTAAAAGTCGATAAAGTCTCCATTGACGTCCACAATAGCCGTGGTGGTTTGGCCGTTATCCTGTAGCTCCAGCAGGTAATCCGGATAATAAGCGAACAGGGAGAAATCCTTGTCCAGGGGATCGGAATTCTCCAACACTTGTTGGAAAGCTTCTAGCAGTTCTTTTTTTTCGGCAGTGCTGGCATTTAGATGGAGCAATTTCAAATGCTGGCCATATCCTTGGGAAAGATCCAGTGTCAGGGAATCCGGTTGGGAACACCCAGCGCACAGAACACACAAGGCAGCGGCCAGCAGCAGGGAAATGACTTTTCTCATAACAAAGCTCCTTTTCACGGGAGAGTTTCCTTTATTCTACCCGGTTTCCGGAAAAAAGTCAAACCGTGATACCGAAAAGCTTTTCCGCGTTTTTATAGGCGATTTGTTCCCGCTCCGATTCCGTCAGATCAGCGGCGTCCAAAAGATTTTTCTCGTCGGGAAGCGTGCTCCAAGGGCAGTCTGTGGCGAACAATACTTTGTCTGCGCCGTGGAGATGGATCAGTTCTGTCAGTTCCTGAGCATTGAGAAAATGGGACGCAAATGCCGTATCAAAGTAAACGTTGGGTTTGCCAGCTAAATATTTGGCCGCGTCTTTGGGCATTTCCATACCGCCCATGTGAGCGGCGATAATGGTCAGCTTGGGAAATAGATCCGCGATTTTTCCCAACACATCGGGGGGACAGTGGACCAGGTTGGGGGAGTAGGGGTCCCGGCCCGTGTGGAATGCAATAATCATGCCCAGTTTTTCCGCTTCTGCGTAGATGGGCATGGCGGCGTCGTCACCGATGAAAAATTCCTGGTAATCCGGGTGAAGCTTCAGGCCGTAAAGGCCCATCTCTTTGACCCGGTGGATCTCTTCCACTGCGTTTTCCGCGAAGGGGTACACACTGCCAAAGCAGTAAATGTTGTCATGTTGTGATTCCTTGGCGAAGTTATTTACGGAAGTTTGCTGATGGGCATTGGTGGCAATGTGCAGCGCCATGCCGCCCACGCAGCCCCATTCTTCCATATTCTTTAGAGTGCCGGTCCGGGTGCCGTCGCTAAAAGTTTGGCACTTGCTGATTTCCCGCAGGCGGGGAAGGGCTTTTACAGCTAATTTGTCCGGAAAAAAATGAATGTGGGTGTCAAAGTATTTCATAGGCGGTCCTTTCTTTCTGTGATAAAAGAGAAAGGAGGCTTTCCACCAAAGCGGAAAGCCTCCCAATTTTCTCAAAATCAGTCGCTGGTATAGGGGAGCAGCGCCAGATGACGGGCGCGCTTGATGGCCACTGTCAGGGCGCGCTGATGATACGCGCAGGTGCCGGTCACACGGCGAGGGAGAATCTTGCCTCTCTCGGAGATGAAACGGCGAAGCTTGGCCACGTCCTTGTAATCGATGAACTCAGCTCTGTCCACGCAGAAGCTGCACACCTTTTTGCGTCCCTTACGCCCGCCGCGGCGGACTTCTCTTTCGGGTCTATCTGCCATGCCAAAAAGCCTCCTTTACAAAATATAGGTGAAGAGGATTCTTCCGGTGAAAGCCATCAGAAGGGGAGATCGTCGTCCCCCAACATCTCTTCAAAATCTTCGCTGCTGCCGCTAGAATAAGCGGGAGCAGGCTCGCTGAAAGCTGCAGGACGCTGCTGAGGAGCGGGGGAAGAGGGCTGACCATAACTGGCCTGGCCATACTCTCCGCCAGCGGAACCGTTGTCCCGCTTAGAGCCCACAAAGCTCACGTCATTGGCCACGATTTCCATGGCCTTGCGCTTGTTGCCATTACGGTCTTCATAACTCCGGGTCTGGAGAGAACCGGTGACCGCCATCATTTGGCCCTTGGTGAAATATTTGCAGATAAACTCTGCAGTAGACCGCCACGCCACCACATCGATCCAGTCAGTCTGGCGTTCGGTGCCGGCTTTCGCGTAACTGCGGTCCACAGCCAAGGTAAAGGAAGTCACAGCCACTCCAGAAGGGGTGTGTCTCAATTCCGGGTCAGCGGCAAGCCGGCCCACAATAGCGGCAACATTCAGCATTTCTTAAGCACTCGCTTTCCGTAAGATCACTCTGCGGATTCCGCGGCGGGAGCCTCAACAGCTTCCACAGCGATAGCTTCCACATCGATGTTATTCTCTTCAGCCTTCTGGGCTTTCTGAGCCTTGAGAGCGTTCACGTGACGGGGATCCCGCTTGACGATGATCGTCCGCAGAATGCCATCGGTGATCTGATACCGTCTGTCCAGCTCGGCGGTGAACTCAGGATTGCTCTCGAAATTGATCAGGGTGTAATAACCCTCGGTCTGCTTCTGGATGGGATAGGCGAAGCGGCGCTTCCCCCAATCGTCAACACTTTCAACAGTACCGTGCTCTGCGATGAGAGCCTTGAACTTGTTTACGAGTTCCGAACTACCTTCTTCGCCCAGTTTGGCGGAAGTAACGATGACGGTCTCGTACAGATTCTTTCCCTCTGCCATTTGTATTGCACCTCCTTTTGGTCTTTTGGCCCCGGGCAGTTGTGGTTTTGTCCCGGAGCAAGGATGAAAAATCGTTAGGGACTAACGAAAATCAACGGGTAATATTATAGCATGAATCCGGGAAAAGTCAAGGAAATTCTCTAAATTACGGGGATCAGGCCTGGAAGGTACCCATGCACAGTTCCATCAGATGTACCCCTTTGCCGCCGCCCAGCAAAATCCCGGCGGTGCACCGGTTGCAGTAGGCCACGGTGAGGGGAGCGGTATAAGAGCTTACCTGTTCCGCCATAAGCTGGCGTTGTTCCTCTTGGAAGAGCTGGTACAGGGGAACGCCTGGGTGTTTGGTGAGCAACTCCTGATTTTCCGGAAGTTTCGGTTCGAAATGCAGATTGCCGCAGAATGTGGAACGCTCCCGGTTTTCTGCAAGCTCCAGCACGGTTACACCCATTTTTCCCAGAACTGACCGCACTGCGTCGAAAATCTCCGGATGCGCCCGATCCCGCCAGCAGTCCTGAACATTGACCACCAACCCCTGGTAATCTGGCCAGGAAAAGTCGGTTTGCCGGTCCAGCCAGACAAAGAGGTTTTCCAGCAGCAGAACATTATCCGTCTTGGATTCCAAAGTTTCCCGGCAGGCTTGGCAAACATAGAGGCCTGTAGAACCAGCTTCCCAAGGGGTCTGGTCATAACGGCAGCAACCGGCAACGGGCATTTTCTCCTTCAGGTAAGCGCGCAGCCGTTTGGCCGCTTCCGGGCTAGCCTTGGTAAAATTGCAGCTTGGGAAATAGATTTCCTTCATAATCTCGACTCCTTGTGGGCAGTATCTTTTCAGTTTTACAGATTATCCAGGCGGAAGAAATAATCCAAAGTGGGGACGAGCAGTTTCTGATCCCACAGCTTCTGGATCTCCTCACGGGTAACCCATTTGGTTTGGACAACTTCCTTGGTAGTTGCTTCTTCCAGGCGCACTTCCCCGTTGTAGGGGAACAGCCAGACATCCATGATATCATTGCATTTCTTTCCGCCCACAAAGGTTCGCAAGTGGGAAAATACCAAAGTGCCTTGGTCTTCCTTCAAATCCAGCCCCACTTCTTCTTTTATTTCCCGCAGGGTGCCTTGTAAGCTTGTTTCCCCTTTGAGCACGGACCCGCCTACACATTCCCAAAGCAAGGGATAAGTAGGACGGTCAGCGGCCCGCTGGGAAAGCAAGTACTGGCCTTGACTGTTTTTGATCCAGGCGTGGATCACCAAATGAAAGCAGTGGTCGGGCAGTTCCGTACCCCGGACGTGGTCCGTGCCAACCAAGTTGCGGTGTTCGTCGTACAGGTCCCAAAGTTCCATGGGATATCACCTCGAAAATAGATTCGTTGGAAAAGGGCTGGTGGAGATTCCCGCCAGCCCAAATGTTTTTTCAAAATTACAGGGTTTTGCACAATTCTTTTAAGTAGGCCCGGAAATCCTCGCCGATTTCCGGGTGATGCAAGGCCACTTCCACGCTGGCCTGCATAATGCCCAGCTTGTTGCCCATGTCGTACCGGGTGCCGGTAAAATCCACGGCGGTCATGCCGTCCCGGCGTGCCAGCGTACGCATGGCGTCTGTAAGCTGGATTTCCCCACCGGCTCCGGGCGGGGTCTGATCCAAAATGTCAAAGATTTCCGGGGGAAGCACGCAGCGGCCCAAAATGGAGTACAGGGAAAGCTCCTGCCCCGGCTGGGGTTTTTCGATCATGTCGGTGCAGCGGAAGTAGTTGTCCCGAATGGGTTCCACTTTTAAGGAAGAATATTTGGAAATGGCTTTGGGAGAAACCTCTTTCACGCCTACCACACCGTTGCCGAACTGCTCATAGGCTCGCATCAGCTGGCTGCAAGCCGGATCTTCGCCCAAGATCACGTCGTCGCCATACAGCACAGCGAAGGGTTCGTCCCCAACAAATTCCCGGGCACATCCAATGGCGTGACCCAAGCCTTTGGTCTCTTTCTGACGCACGTAAAAGATGTTTGCCAGTTTCGAGATGTTTACGATCTCCCGCAGGATCGCCTCTTTCTGAGCATCGCCGGAAAGTCTCCGCTCCAGTTCTGGCGCCCGGTCGAAATGGTCTTCCAGCAATCCCTTGCCCCGGTTGGTGATGATGAGGATATCCTCGATCCCCGAGGCGGCAGCTTCTTCCACAATATATTGGATAGCCGGTTTGTCCACAATGGGCAGCATTTCTTTGGGCATCACTTTGGTGGCGGGAAGCACCCGGGTACCCAGTCCCGCTGCGGGAATAACCGCTTTGCGCACTTTTTTCATATCAGATCTCCTCCTGAGAAAAGTTCCCGTTTTGTTACAGAATCCACAAGGGAATGTTGACCACGATGACATAGCACACAAACAGGCAGATAGCGATGGAAGTATTCACCCCGCCTTTGGCGTCCAAGGTCATGTTGGGATCGCCATCGTTTCCAGCGGCTTTCACTTTCTGGGCGGTGCGGATGCAGTGGCGCATATACATTTTGTTTCCACGGACCCCGACCACAATCATGATGATCAACATGGCTAGCAGGCAGCACATGGGCAAGGCCAAATAAAAATACAAAATGGGCTTTTCCATGAGCAGCTGGGTAATGGCCATCAGCTGATCGTTGTTGGGATAGATTGCCTGGGTGGTATCCATACCCACCTGGTTCATCAGATCCATCATGAGAGGGGTGGAGATGAAAACATTGGCGCACAGATAGCCAATATATAGGGCGAACATGATCGCGGTGACAATGGCGCCGTATTTGTACTGTTTGCGGTAGAGCATCCAGGCGCCGGAAAACAGGAAGGCCATAAAGTTAAACTTGTTTCGGCGGGTCTGCTTGATATAACGGAACACAGGCATGTAGTAGCCGGTATTTTGCTTGACCAGTTTGGAAGCGTCTCCAAAGGTGACGTTCGAGTCCAGAAGTTCCGCAGGAGAGACACCACCCATGGGGTCGAAGGCGAAGGGGGGCACAGTACCGCCGAATCCTGTCCGTGGGGGAGTAAACCCGCCAAAGCCCCAAAACCCACTGGATTCCGGGGGTGGTGTTTGCTGGTAATTCTGATTCCGGTGTGGGTTGGTGTTCTGGTATTGTTTTGGCTCCCCAGAGAGAGAGGCGCCGCAGCGGTTGCAGAAAAGAGCGCTGTGAGCGTTGAGGGTGCCGCATACAGGGCATTCCTGATCTTTGATTTCCGCCCGAGGATCGGGGGCTTTTGGGGGAGCGGGAGGCTCCCAGGCTTTACCTTCCTTGTGCAGATCGTCGAAGATGCACTTGCCTTTTTCCTGATAGCAAGCCCGATGGTAAGGGGCCCCGCATTCCGGGCAAACGACGATGTCATCTCCCGAGCGGAAGGGCACACCGCACACAGGGCACTTGATCCCAGTATAATCCAGCATAAGTGATCCTTTCCTTTTTTCGAAAATTGTGATTGTACTTATTTTACACGATTCTTTTCCAAAGCGCAACGAAAACCCCTTGAATTTTCAGTCTGTTAATATTTTTCACAGTTTGGCCGCAGATCCGGGAAGAAGGTTTTGCGTTGCGGGATAAGATATGGTTTGCTTTTTTTCGATGAATCCAGTATAATAGCGGAAGAATAACTTTAGACGAAGGAAAGGTCGCTATGCTGCAATTTGAAGAATTGAAACGGGAGCTGGAAGAACAGGAAAAGGCTTTAGAGGAGCTGGGCCAAGCCTTAGGCCTGGAGAAGCTGCGGGAAGAGGTGGATATGCTGGAGCATAAGTCCGCGGAACCCGGGTTTTGGGATAATATGGAACAGGCGCAGAAGGTCACGCAACGTATGGCAGCCTTGAAGGACAAGGACACTTCCTACCAGAAGCTGCAAAGCCGGGTGGGGGATTGTATGGCTCTGATCGAAATGGGGGACGAGGCGGAAGATTTATCTTTGCTGCCGGAAGCCCAGGACGAGATCAAAAGCATTCAGCAGGCAATTGAGACCATGCGGCTTTCCACGCTGCTTACCGGGGAATACGACGGGAACAATGCCATTTTGACGTTTCATGCTGGTTCGGGTGGCACGGAAGCCCAGGATTGGGCGGAGATGCTGTTCCGCATGTACAACCGCTGGGCGGAGCGTCACGGGTTCAAGGTCACCACGCTGGATTATCTGGACGGGGACGAAGCGGGTTTGAAAAGCGCCTCGATTTTGGTAGAGGGCGAAAACGCGTATGGATACCTGAAAGGCGAGGCGGGTGTGCACCGGTTGGTGCGTGTTTCCCCCTTTGACGCAGCAGGCCGCCGTCACACTTCCTTCTCTTCGTTAGAAGTGATGCCTGAAATGGAGCTGGACAACACCGTGGAAATTCCCCCGGAAGACATCAAGATGGAAGTGTACCGTGCCAGCGGCGCAGGTGGCCAGAAGGTCAATAAGACCTCTTCCGCCGTGCGTTTGATCCATATTCCCACGGGGATCGTGGTTTCCTGCCAGGTGGAGCGGAGCCAGTACCAGAACCGGGAAGTGGCGATGAAGATGTTGGTTTCCAAATTGGTGGAAATCAAGGAACGGGAGAATTTGGAGAAGATCTCCGATATCAAAGGCGAGCAGAAGGAGATCACTTGGGGCAGCCAGATCCGTTCCTATGTGTTCATGCCGTATACCATGGTGAAGGATCACCGTACCGGCTATGAAACCGGCAATGTGAACGCTGTGATGGACGGGGAACTGGACGGCTTTATCAACGCTTACCTGACCGCCCAGAGCCAAGGCACCTTGGGAGAAAACATTGAATAAGAGTTTGTTTTTGGCTTCCGGTTGTACCGGAAGCCTTTTTTCACCTTTTTCTTGCTCTTGGCGTAAACTGTAGTATTGAATTTTGGGAAAAGGGTGGAAATCCATGGATCATATCTATTGGTACGGCAAGCCTTGCCGGTGTTTTTGCCCCACCGGTATCCCAGGGCCAATGGGACCGGCCGGGGCCCAAGGCGCACCCGGTCCCACCGGCCCAACGGGAGCTACCGGGGAACCAGGTCCTCAAGGTGCAACCGGTCCCACTGGGCCCACGGGAGCCACTGGGGAACCAGGTCCCCAAGGCGCAACTGGTCCCACCGGCCCCACGGGAGCTACCGGGGAACCAGGTCCCCAAGGCGCAACTGGACCCACTGGCCCCACGGGAGCCACTGGAGAACCAGGTCCCCAAGGCGCAACGGGTCCCACCGGCTCCACGGGAGCTGCCGGGGAACCCGGTCCTCAAGGTGCAACCGGTCCCACCGGCCCAACGGGAGCTACCGGGGAACCAGGTCCCCAAGGCGTGCCCGGTCCCACTGGCCCAACGGGAGCCACGGGGGAACCTGGCCCGCAGGGTGCAACTGGCCCCACTGGCCCCACGGGAGCCACTGGAGAACCTGGTCCCCAAGGTGCAACTGGCCCCACTGGCC
>DXXH01000019.1:0-20851 GCA_019416395.1 Clostridiales bacterium | reverse complement strand
ACGGGAGCTACCGGGGAACCAGGTCCCCAAGGCGCAACCGGTCCCACTGGCCCCACGGGAGCTACCGGAGAACCAGGTCCCCAAGGTGCAACCGGACCCACTGGCCCCACGGGAGCTATCGGAGAACCAGGTCCTCAAGGTGCAACTGGACCCACTGGCCCCACGGGAGCTACGGGGGAGCCTGGTCCCCAAGGCGCAACCGGACCCACTGGCCCCACAGGAGCTACTGGAACACTTACAGAAGATAGTGCGGCTTCTTTCTATAATTATGAAGCCTTGTTCACTCCCGGGCAAAACCTGGATCTGTTTTCCCAGGTGGCGGATCCCACTGGCAACATCACTCAGCCGGACAGTCAGGAAGTGGATCTCGCGCCGGGAAACTACCTGGTTTCCTATAAGGTTTCAGCCACGTTGACCCAACCGGGATATTTGCAGGTGACGCCGTCTTATAATGGAACAGCGCATTTGGAGAATGGGGTGTATTTCGCCACAACAGCCAACGGTTCTAGCGCTGTAGGGTCAGGGTGTTTTATTATTCCAGCGCCTTCCGGTACAACGCTGTCTTTCAATTATACCGGTACCAGCAGCGCCAGAAATGGGGAGGTTAATCTCACAGTGTTTCGGCTGCGTCAAGATGTTTAGACTTGGTATGCCGCTTGATTCTCCAAAGGGGAACAGGCGGCGTTTTTTATGGGGTTCTTAACAGGTGTTTCCAGTAGGTTTTTCTTGCTTTTGCTTTGTAAATAGTGTATAGTTAAGCCATCGAACCGCATAGATATTTTGGAAATGAAGCGGACAAAGGGGAATGCCTATGAATGTGATGGATTTTGTGTGGCTGGGGGTAACGATCCTGGCGGCCATTGTAGAGGCGATTGTGCCCAGCCTGGTGTCAGTGTGGTTTGTGCCGGGCGGCTTGGTAGCTCTGGTGTCCAGCATGATGGGCGGACCGGTATGGCTGCAAATCCTGTTGTTTTTGGCGGTCTCCTTGGCGGCGCTGGCGTTTACCAGACCCTTGGCGAAAAAGCTGCTGGACCGGCGGCAGGAGCGTACCAACGCGGACAGAGTCGTGGGAGCGACGGGCATTGTCATTCAAGACATTGACAATGTGTTGGCTGCAGGGCGTGTTATGGTGATGGGCAACAGCTGGTCTGCCCGTTCTGCTCAGGCCGATGGAAAGATCCAGGCTGGAACGAAGGTGCGGATCGACAGTATCGAAGGGGTTAAGCTGCTGGTGACGCCGGTAGCGGATCCCACACAGGCGGAAAAAGGAGAGAAAAGCGTATGATGGATCCTAGCTTGTTTGCGACAATGTTTGTAATTGCAGTTCTGGTGATTTTTGTGTTGGTGGTAATCGTAGCCAACATTAAAATTGTTCCCCAAGCCCATTCCTATGTGGTGGAACGTTTGGGCGCCTTTCATGCGGCGTGGGGGACAGGGCTCCATGTGAAAATCCCGTTTTTGGACCGTATTGCCAAAAAGGTGAGCTTAAAGGAACAGGTGATCGATTTCCCACCTCAGCCTGTAATTACGAAAGACAATGTCACTATGCAGATTGACACAGTGGTATATTTTCAGATCACGGACCCGAAGCTGTACGCTTATGGGGTAGAGAATCCCATTTCCGCAATTGAAAACCTGACTGCTACCACGTTGCGGAATATTATCGGCGAGATGGAATTGGATCATACCCTGACTTCCCGGGACGTGATCAATTCCAAAATCCGTGTGATCCTGGACGAAGCCACCGATCCCTGGGGAATCAAGGTCAACCGTGTGGAGCTGAAAAACATCATTCCCCCGGCGGAGATCCAGGATTCCATGGAGAAGCAGATGAAAGCGGAACGGGAACGCCGGGCGAAGATCCTGGATGCTGAAGGCGAGAAGCGCAGTGCGATTTTGATTGCCGAAGGCCAGAAGGAATCTGCTGTGCTGCGGGCCGAAGCCATTAAGGAAACAAAAATTCGGGAAGCCCAAGGCGAGGCGGAAGCGATCTTGTCTGTGCAGAGGGCTATGGCAGATGCGATCCGCTTGATGAACGAGGCGGCGCCTACGGATCAGGTCATTGCTTTGAAGAGCCTGGAAGCTTTTGAAAAGGCCGCCGACGGCAAGGCCACCAAGATCATTATCCCTTCCAATATTCAGAGTCTGGCGGGGCTTGCGACCTCGCTGAAAGAGCTGGTGACGGAGACGCCCAAGGAAGGAAAATAAAAAAGAAAAACTCGTGTTGGGGAAAAATCTGCTTTTCCCTATGGGAAGCAAAAATCGTTAACACGCAACGGAGCGGACTGCTGTCCGCTCTTTTTTTGTGGGGGGCAGGGGGCACACCTTGCACTTTTGCCCAATTCAGTGTATACTTTTGCTGTATAGCGCTCCTGTGCGAGGGTGCGCCTTTGTTTTTGGAAAGGATGGGATCGATATGAGCAAAAAAGTAGCGGTGATTATGGGGAGCGACAGCGATTTCCCGGTAGTGGCTCCGGCAGTGAAGCGTTTGAAGAGTTTTGGAATTCCGGTTGAGGTACGGGTGATGTCCGCTCACCGTACACCGGATCTGGCAGCAGAGTTCTCCAAAACGGCTAAAGAGGCTGGCTTTGGGGTGATTATTGCAGCTGCGGGAAAAGCGGCTCATCTGGCCGGCGTGCTGGCAGCCCATACCACTTTGCCTGTGATCGGCATTCCGGTGAAATCCTCTACACTGGACGGTTTGGACGCTTTGCTGGCTACGGTTCAGATGCCTTCCGGAATCCCGGTGGCCACTGTGGCTATTGACGGAGCGGATAACGCGGCGATCCTGGCTTGCCAGATGCTGGCTCTCTCCGACGAGGGATTGGCGTCTCAGCTGGCGCAGATGAAGCAGGATATGGCGGAAGGAGTGGCCAAGAAAAACACCGCTCTGCAAGAGAAGGTCAACGAACTGTAAGACTGAGATAAAACTGGAGTCGCCCCTTTTCGCGTCGGGGCGGGAAGGGGGAAGAATCTGTGAAAAAGTCAGTGATTCGCAAGTATGCCCAGCTGACGGTGCGTTGCGGCGCTGCGTTGAAAAAGGGTCAGGGCTGCGTGATTGTCTCTGAAGTGGAACAGCATGAGTTTGCGGAGATAGTGGCCGAGGAAGCATACCGGGCCGGCGCCAAATGGGTGATGTTGCAGTGGAGTGACCAGGCATTGTCCAAGCTGAAATACCGTCATGAGACGGTGACCCAGCTTTCCCAGGTGGCGGAGTGGGAGAAGGTCCGGCAGCAGTATTTGGTGGATACGCTGCCCGCCATGATTTACATCAGCTCCGAAGATCCGGACGGCTTAAAGGGCGTCAATGTGGAAAAACTGCAAAAATCCAACGGGGCCCGGAGAAAAGCGTTCAAGCCTTACCGGGACGCGATGGACAATAAGAACCAGTGGACCATTGTGGCAGTGCCTTCCAAAAAGTGGGCGAAAAAAGTGTTCCCCGGGGAGCGTACCAGCGCTGCGGTGGAAAAATTGTGGCAGGCTATTTTGAAAACAGTGCGGGTGACCGAGGATAATGACCCTGTGGAAGAATGGAATGCCCATAACAACCGGCTGAAGGCCAAGTGCGACAAGCTCAACGCCCTGGATTTGGACTATCTCCATTATGAAGCGCCCAATGGTACCAACTTCAAATGCTGGCTGATTCCTGGAGCCCAGTGGCATGGCGGTGGGGACACCCTGATTGACGGTACATTCTACAACCCCAATATGCCCACAGAAGAAGTGTTCACCTCGCCCATGCGGGGACGTTGTGAGGGGACGCTGGTATCTACCATGCCTCTTTCCTATCAGGGCAATCTGATCGATGGTTTTTCCGTGACCTTTGAAAACGGGAAAGTGGTCTCCTGTAAGGCAGAGCAGGGTCAGGCGCTGTTGGAGAAGCTGATCTCCATGGACGAAGGCGCGGCAATGGTGGGGGAATTGGCGCTGGTGCCGGTGGAGTCCCCCATATACCAGGAAGGAATCTTGTTTTATAACACCCTGTTCGATGAAAACGCCGCTTGCCATGTGGCGTTGGGCGCGGGCTTTAATGAAGTGATCCCGGGATTTGAGACCATGAGCAATGAAGAGCTGAAAGCCCGGGGGATTAACGATTCCATCATTCACGAAGATTTTATGGTAGGCTGTAAGGACTTGAACATTACCGGCTATACCCGGGACGGCAAAGCGGTAAAGATTTTCGAAAGCGGCAGCTGGGCCATTTAAAGTACGGGAAACAATCTGTTTGGGAGTGGTAAAACCAATGAAAAGCTACAGCGACAGCTATAAGGCCGCGGGCGTAGACGTCACCGCGGGGTACGAATCCGTAGAATTGATGAAGAAGCACGTGAAACGCACGGTGATTCCCGGAGTGGTTTCTGGGATCGGCGGCTTTGGAGGCTTGTTCCAGCCTGACCTGTCCGGCATGAAGGAGCCAGTGCTGGTGTCCGGTACAGATGGCGTGGGCACAAAGCTGAAGATCGCCATGCTTTTGGACAAGCATGATACCATCGGGATCGACGCCGTAGCCATGTGCGTCAACGATGTGGTGTGCTGCGGCGCTAAGCCTCTGTTTTTCCTGGATTACATCGCCTGCGGCAAGAATTTTCCGGAGAAAATCGCCCAGATCGTGGCTGGCGTGGCGGAAGGCTGTGTCCAGGCGGGGTGCGCTTTGATCGGCGGAGAAACGGCGGAGCACCCTGGCATGATGCCCGAAGAGGATTACGATCTGGCAGGCTTTACCGTTGGTGTGGTGGACAAGAGCAAGATCATCGACGGTTCCCGTCTGGAAGCCGGGGACGTGTTGCTGGGCGTGAAATCTTCCGGTGTCCATTCCAATGGTTTCTCTTTGGTGCGGAAGGTGTTTGGCATCGATGAGAAGAAGGTCAACCAGTATTATGAAGAGCTGGGCGGTACTTTGGGGGAAACCCTGCTGACTCCCACCCGGATTTACGTAAAATCCGCCCTGGCTGCGATTGAAGCTGCGGATGTGAAGGCGATTTCCCATATTACCGGCGGCGGCTTCTACGAGAATATTCCCCGTATGCTCCAGGACGGTTTGACGGCGAAGATTGAAAAAGCCGCCGTTCCTGTGCTGCCCATTTTCCCCTTGCTGCAAAAGGAAGGGAATATTCCCGAGCGGGATATGTATAACACCTTCAATATGGGCGTGGGCCTGTGCGTAGCGGTTTCCAAAGAGACCGCCCAAAAGGCCATGGACGCTTTTAGAGCTGCCGGAGAAGAGGCAGTGGTTCTGGGTGAGGTCACCCAGGGCGATGAGGGGGTCGTGCTATGCTAAAAATCGGCGTGCTGGTGTCCGGGGGCGGCACGAACCTGCAAAAGCTCATCGACGCAGAAAAAGCCGGGGAAATCATCAACGGAAAACTTCAGGTGGTGATATCCAGCCGGCCGGATGCTTATGCCCTGGAGCGGGCAAAGCAGGCGGGAATCGAGGCCATCACCCTGCGCCGGAAGGACTACGACTCGGTAGAGGCATACAGTCAGGCGCTGATTGACGCCTTGCGGGAACGTCAGGTGGACCTGGTGGTGTTGGCGGGGTTCCTCACCATTACCGGGGACAATTTTGTGGAAGCTTTCCGCAACCGGATCATCAACGTGCATCCGGCACTTTTGCCCTCTTTTGGGGGAAAAGGGTACTATGGGCTGCATGTTCATGAGGCGGCTTTGGCCCGTGGGGTAAAGGACACCGGCGCAACGGTGCATTTTGTCAATGAGGTGTGCGACGGCGGCCCCATTATTCTGCAAAAAGCGGTGGAAGTCCGCGAGGGGGATACCCCGGAAATTCTGCAAAAGCGGGTGATGGAGCAAGCGGAATGGATCTTGCTGCCCAAAGCGGTTTCCCTGTTCTGCCAGGGGAAGCTTTCCGTGGAGGACGGCGTGGTACATATTGGGGAATAAGCGGAATCAAACCAGGCGGGCAATCCCGCCGGTGGGAATCCCGGATACGGGAAAGAGAGGAGAAAAAGCATGAAACCAGTGGATTTGAAACAGGACCTGGCCGGAAACAGCTATCCGGGCCGGGGGATTGTCATTGGCCAGAGCCAGGACGGAAAACAGGCTGTAATCGCCTACTTTATTATGGGACGCAGCGAGAACAGCCGGAACCGGGTCTTTGTAGAAGAAGGGGAAGGGATCCGTACCCAGGCTTTTGACCCGGCCAAGCTCAGCGATCCTTCCTTGGTGATTTACGCTCCGGTGCGTGTGCTGGGAGAAGATACCATCGTCACCAATGGGGACCAGACCGATACGGTGTACGAGTATCTCCAGCAGGGGAAGGCCTTTGAGGAAGCCCTGCGTACCCGGACCTTTGAGCCGGACGGCCCCAATTATACCCCTCGGATCTCCGGAATTGTCAGCCGGAAAGAGGGTGGCTTTACCTATAAGCTGTCCATTTTGAAGAGTACCGACGGCAACCCGGAGCAGGCTCAGCGCTTTTTCTTCGAGTACGAGCCCCAGGCGGGTCTGGGCCATTTTATCCACACCTATAAGTGCGATGGCAACCCCATTCCTTCCTATGAAGGGGAGCCCACCCCAGTGGGAATCGAAGGGGATATCGATCAGTTTACCAGCGCCCTGTGGGAAAATCTGAACCAGGACAACAAGGTGTCCCTGTTTGTCCGGTACATTGACTTGAAGTCTGGAAAAGCGGAAACCCGGATCGTGAACAAAAATAAGTGATCTTATCTTGCGGAAAGGAAGAATTGAATTATGG
Source organism: Clostridiales bacterium (assembly GCA_019416395.1). GTDB lineage: Bacteria > Bacillota > Clostridia > Oscillospirales > Acutalibacteraceae > Acutalibacter. The sequence goes on along the minus strand of DXXH01000019.1, from coordinate 14,139 downwards.
CAAACGAACTGCTTTTAAAGTATGGCTGCAACCCCAACCAGAAGCCCTCCCGGATTTTTATGAAAGACGACGGGGATCTCCCGGTAGAAGTGTTGAATGGCAAGCCCGGGTATATCAATTTTTTGGACGCGCTGAACAGCTGGCAGCTGGTGAAAGAATTGAAAGCGGCAACCGGCCTGCCCGCCGCGGCTTCCTTCAAGCATGTTAGCCCTGCTGGGGCGGCTGTGTATGTGCCCCTTTCCGACACCCTGAAAAAGATCTATTTTGTAGACGATCTGGAGCTTTCTCCCATCGCTTCCGCATACGCTGCCGCCCGTGGTGCGGACCGTATGTCTTCTTACGGCGACTGGGCCGCTCTTTCCGATGTGTGCGATAAGGAAACCGCTCTGCTTTTAAAGCGGGAAGTTTCCGACGGCGTGATCGCCCCCGGTTATACCGATGAAGCTTTGGAGATCTTGAAACAGAAGCGTAAAGGCAGTTACAACGTGGTGAAGATCGACCCCAATTACGTTCCTGCTCCTGTGGAGCACAAAGACGTGTTTGGCGTTACTTTCGAGCAGGGCCGCAACGAGCTGAAAATCGACGAGAGCCTGCTGGAGAACTTGCCCACAGCCAATAAGACTCTGACGCCGGAAGCAAAGCGTGATTTGATCGTTTCCCTGATCACCTTGAAATATACCCAGTCCAACTCCGTGTGCTATGTGAAAAACGGCCAGGCGATCGGTGTGGGAGCTGGTCAGCAGAGCCGTGTCCATTGCACCCGTCTGGCAGGCAATAAGGCGGATAACTGGTATCTGCGCCAGTGTCCCAAGGTGTTGAATTTGCCCTTTAAGCCCGGGATTCGCCGTGCGGACCGGGACAATACCATCGACGTGTACATTGGGGACGAGTGCATGGATGTGTTGGCAGACGGCCAGTGGGAGCAGTTCTTTACGGAGAAGCCAGAGGTGTTTACCCGTGAGGAGCGCCGCGCATGGTTGGACGGCATGACCGGTGTGGCTTTGGGCAGCGATGCATTCTTCCCCTTTGGCGACAACATTGAGCGGGCCCATAAGAGCGGCGTAGAATTTATTGCCCAGCCCGGCGGTTCCATTCGGGATGACAACGTGATCGAGACCTGCGATAAATATAACATAGCCATGGCCTTTACGGGAATCCGGCTGTTCCATCATTGAGAAACGATGGGGGAAATCGGTATTTCCCTGTGGCAAAACCGTTGACGGAAGGAAAAGAAGCAGATGCGAAAAGCGATCTTTTGGGATTTTGACGGCACCCTTACCCGGTCTTATCCCATGTGGACACAGGCGGTATGGGAAGCTGCGGCCCCCTTCGCGGAGAAATACGGCGTCACTTTTGAAAAGCTGCGGCCTTTTTTGGCAAAGGGATTTCCCTGGGACCCGGACGGAAACTCTTCCGTCACAGGGGATTGCTGGTGGGAAGACCGGGTGGAGAAATTCACCGCCGCCTACCGGAGTTTCGGAGTGCCGGAAGCCCTGGCGGAAGCCGCGGCCCGCTCTGTGAGGGAAAAGATTTTGGACCCGAAAAGGTATCAGGTATACCCAGACGCTTCCGCTACGTTGGCGTTGTGCGCCTACAAAGGCTATAAAAACTATCTGCTTTCGGACAATTTTCCAGAACTGGAATCCTTGTTAGAGCGCTTGTATCTGCGGCAGTTTTTTGTAGACTGTGTGGTGTCCGGAACGGTGGGGATGAATAAACCAGACGTGCGGCTGTTCCGGAAAGCGGAGCTTGTGGCTCATTTCCCCAGCCTGATTTGGATGGTAGGGGATAATCCCAAAGCGGATATTGCCGGTGGGCAAAGCGCTGGCTGGCATACGGTGCTGGTGCATCGGGATAAAAACGATTGCGGGGCGGTTCTCTGTTGCCCGACTCTGACGGATGTTGCCCGTCATTTGTAATTTTAAAGTGCCTTGAACGACCTGAAAGAAAGGAATAACGCGATGAAAATTCTGGTGATTGGCAGCGGCGGCCGGGAGCACGCCATTGTCCGTAAATTGAAGGAAAGCCCCCAGGTAGAAGCCCTTTACTGCGCTCCCGGCAATGGCGGAATCTCCCGGGACGCTGAGTGCTGTCCTGTGAATGTGATGGACAAGGAAGGCATGTTGGCCCTGGCCCGGGAAAAGCAGGTGGATTTTGTGTTTGTGGCCCCGGACGATCCTCTGGCCGCCGGCATGGTGGATTTCCTAGAGGCTGCGGGGTATCCCTGTTTTGGTCCCAACGCTAAAGCGGCGGAGATCGAGAGCAGCAAGGTGTTTTCCAAGAACCTGATGAAGAAATACGGGATCCCCACCGCAGGGTACCAGGTGTTTTCCGATCCTGTCCAGGCTCTGGACTATATCCGGGAGCAGGGGACCTATCCGGCAGTGGTCAAGGCGGACGGACTGGCCCTTGGCAAAGGTGTCATCATTGCCCAGAACGAGGAAGAGGCCAAAGCGGCGCTCCATTCCATCATGGAAGATAAGATCTTCGGGGAATCCGGCAGCCAGGTAGTGGTTGAGGAATTCCTCACCGGCCCCGAGGTTTCCGTGCTGGCTTTTACCGATGGCAAAACGCTGTGCCCCATGGTGTCTTCCATGGATCACAAACGGGCCTATGATGGGGATAAAGGTCCCAATACCGGCGGTATGGGAACCATCAGCCCCAACCCCTTTTATACAGAAGAGGTGGCCAAGGAGTGCATGGAGAAAATTTTCCTGCCCACAATGAAGGCTATGAACGCCGAAGGCCGTCCTTTTAAGGGATGCCTGTACTTTGGGTTGATGCTCACGCCCCAAGGCCCCAAAGTTATCGAATACAATTCCCGGTTTGGCGATCCGGAAACACAGGTGGTTCTCCCGCGTTTGGAAACAGATTTTGCGGAGATTGTCAAAGCGGTGGCGGAAGAGCGGCTTTCCCAGGTGGATATCCGTTGGAGCCAGCAGCCCAGCGCCTGTGTGGTTATGGCCAGCGGGGGCTATCCGGGAAGCTATCCCAAGGGGCTGGAAATCCACGGCCTGGACGAAAACGGCCAGGTGGAAGGCGTGGTAGTATACCATGCCGGAACCAAGTATGAGGACGGAAAATTCCTCACAAACGGTGGCCGTGTGCTGGGAGTTACCGCCAGAGGAGATACTTTGGACGAGGCCCTGGACCGGGCTTATGCCGGTGTCAATAAGATCTCCTTTGAGGGTGCCATGTATCGGAAAGACATTGGCCGGACCCATCGGAAATAGGGAAAAAGCTCTAAAAAATGTGGGCGTAGTCTCTGATTTATTTCCACTTTAAAGGGCTAAAACTATGAAAATAGCCGAATCTTACAATTCCCCCTTGCCTCTGGCAGGGGGAAATTGTATAATACAACAATAACCAACAAAAGATGAGGTGGATAATTGTATGAAGATCAGTTTTTCAACCCTGGCCTGTCCTGATTTCACTTGGACCGATATTTATTCCATGGCCAAAGACCTAGGCTTTGGTGGTATTGAGGTTCGCGGGCTAGGGGAAGAAATCTTTGCCGTGAATGCCAGTCCCTTTACCGATGCACAGCTGCCTAAGACTCTAGAAAAGCTGCGCTCGCTAGGGCTGGAGATTCCTTGTCTGGCATCCGGCTGTGGTCTGAAATACAAGGAAGACTTCGACAAGAACATTTCGGAGATCACCCAGTACATTGTGCTGGCGAAAAAGCTGGGTACACCCTTTATCCGGGTGCTGGGTGACCGCTATCCCCGTCCCGAAGGGGAAGTGGACGATGATTTTGTGGCAGAGGCCTTGAAACTGCTGGGCACCATCGCTCAGGGCTTTGGCGTATGCCTGTTGGTAGAGACAAACGGCGTGTATTGTGACACAAAGCGCCTGAAGGCCTTGCTGGATAAAGTGAATATGCCATCCGTGGCCGCCTTGTGGGATATGCATCACCCTTACCGTTATGGTGGGGAAGCTCCTCGGGATACTGTGGAGCATTTGGGTTCCTACATCAAATATGTCCATGTGAAAGATAGCGTCATGGTGGACGGTACCTTGCAGTACCGTATGATGGGTGAAGGCGACTTGCCCATTCACGAAATGCTGGACGCCTTGGTGGATATGGGCTATGATGGCTATATTTCCCTGGAATGGGTAAAGCGTTGGGCGGAAGAACTTTCTGACGCCGGCGTGGTGTTCCCCCAGTTTGCCAACTACATGAACGATTACTTCTCCACCCTTTCCATGAAAGAGGGAGAGCTGCAGGATAACCGGGCTCATACGGGAAAATACGTGTGGCCCAAGGAGACGCTGATCGACGCCACGTTCCCCGACGTGCTGGACCGCATGGTCAAGGAGTTCCCGGATCAGCTGTGCTTCCGCTATACCGAGCTGGATTATACCCGCACCTATTCCCAGTTCCGGGACGATGTGGACCAGTTTGCCCGAGCGTTGATCGCTATGGGAGTGAAGAAAGGGGATCACGTGGCAATTTGGGCCACCAATGTGCCCCAGTGGTATATCACTTTCTGGGCCACCACCAAGATTGGCGCCGTGTTGGTCACGGTGAATACAGCGTATAAGATTCACGAGGCGGAGTACTTGCTGCGCCAGTCCGATACCCATACGCTGGTGATGATCGACGGTTTCAAGGATTCCGACTACGTAGGCATTATCAAAGAGCTTTGCCCCGAGCTGCAAGACAGCTTGCCGGGTAAGCTTCACAGCAAGCGTCTGCCGGTGCTCAGGAACGTCATTACCGTGGACAGCCAGCAAAAGGGCTGCTATACTTGGGAACACGCTATGGGCTTGGGCGATTCCGTACCGCCCACGGAAGTTGAGAACCGTCGCCGCCAGGTCCATAAGGACGATGTGTGCAATATGCAGTACACTTCTGGTACAACAGGGTTCCCCAAGGGCGTTATGCTGACCCATTACAACGTGGTGAATAACGGCAAGGCCATTGGCGACTGCATGGATCTGTCCACTGCGGACAAGATGATGATCCAGGTTCCCATGTTCCATTGCTTTGGCATGGTGCTGGCCATGACTGCGTCCATGACCCATGGTACAGCCATGTGTCCCATTACCGCGTTTTCTCCCCGGAAGGGATTGCACTGCATCAACCAGGAGAAGATTACCGCCTTCCACGGTGTGCCCACCATGTTTATTGCTATGTTGGAGCACCCGGACTTTGAAAAGACCGATTTCTCCCACATGCGTACTGGTATCATGGCAGGTTCACCCTGTCCGGTCAAGGTGATGCAGGACGTGGTGGATAAGATGCACATGTCGGAAATTTGCATTACATATGGTCAGACGGAAGCGTCTCCGGGCTGCACCATGTCCAAAACCACGGATTCTTTGGAAGTGCGTGTGAACACCGTAGGCGGAGCCATGTTTGGCGTGGAATGCAAGATTGTAGATCCGGAAACCGGGGAAGACTTGCCAGATGAAGTGGACGGCGAGTTTGTGGCCAAGGGCTACAACATCATGAAGGGCTATTATAAGATGCCGGAGGCAACAGCGGCAGCCATTGATAAAGATGGCTGGCTGCATACCGGTGACCTGGCCCGCCGCACGTCCGATGGCAACTATAAGATCACTGGCCGGATCAAGGATATGATTATCCGTGGCGGCGAGAACATTTACCCCAAGGAGATCGAAGACTTTATCTACACTCATCCGAAGGTTCGTGACGTACAGGTAATCGGTGTACCTGACGAGCAGTATGGTGAGGAGATCATGGCCTGCGTGATCCTGAAGGAAGGGGAGTCCTCTACTGAAGAGGAAATCAAGGATTATGTCCGTTCGCACATGGCGAAGCACAAAGTGCCCCGTTATGTGACCTTTGTAGAGGAATTCCCCATGAATGCCGCCGGAAAGATTTTGAAATATAAGATGCGTGAAGACGCTGTCAAGCTTTTGAAGCTGCAAAGCGCTGAGGCGATTGTTACAGCGTAAGACTACCGAGGAACGAGGACGGGAAAGGGGAATTTGCTCTTTCCCGTTTTTGTCTCACCTGCGGTGGGCCAGCCGCGCCAACCCTAGCCAAGGTTTTATGCCATAGCGCCGCGCCGGGGAGTTTTATTTGCGAGAACCCCTGCCGCTGTGCCTGTGGTGAGCAAATAGACCAATATTATTTTTTGAAAGAGGGATCGTGATGAAAGCGCCTGTAACGTTTGCGATTGCCGGGTTTGGCGATCGTGGAAGCACTTACGCTTCTATGCAAAAGCTGTTCCCAGACAAGATGAAAGTGGTAGCCGTGGCGGATTTAGATCCTGCCAAAGTGGAAAAAGCCCGGAAGCTCTATGATATTCCCCGGGAAAATTGTTTTTCCAGCGCGGAAGAGATGTTGGAAAAAGAGAAATTGGCCGATGTGATGGTGGTGTCCACCATGGACCGGCAGCATGTTGGCCATGCGATTCCAGCCTTGCGGAAGGGATATAATATTCTGATGGAGAAACCCATTTCTCCAGAATTGGAGAAATGCAAGGAAATCTTACAGGTTGCCTCGGAATGCCCTGGGAAGATCATTGTCTGTCACGTGCTGCGGTATACGGCTTTTTACAACAAATTAAAGGAATTGATCCAAAGCGGCCGGATTGGCGATGTGGTCACCATTTGCGCCAACGAAAATGTGGGGTACTGGCATCAGGCCCATTCCTTTGTGCGGGGAAACTGGCGGAATTCTCAGGAAACCAGCCCAATGATTCTGCAAAAGTCTTGCCATGACATGGACATTCTCACCTGGTTGTTGGGGAAAAAGTGCGTGTCGGTGTCTTCTTTTGGCAGTACCCGGCTGTTCAAACCGGAATGCGCTCCGGAAGGGGCCACACTCCGTTGTTTGGACGGTTGTAAAGTAAAGGACGCTTGTCCCTTTGACGCGGAAAAGATCTATATCACCAGTCCCAAGACAGGCAGGGCAAAGGGCGATAGCTGGATCAGTTCTGTGCTCAGCGTGGAAAACACCTTGGAAAGCACTTACCAAGCGCTGCGGGAAGGACCTTATGGCCGGTGTGTTTACCATTGCGACAACGATGTAGTAGACCATCAGCAGACCAATCTTCTGATGGAAGACGGCTCCACCATCAGCTTTACCATGTGTGCGTTTACCGAGGATTGTTACCGTTATTTCAAAGCCATGGGCACAAACGGAGAAATTGAGGCGGATATGAAATCCAATGTGATCCATGTCCGGGAGTTTGGCAAAGGGGAAGAAACCATCGATGTGGGAAAGCTTTCCGCCGATTTGAAAGGCCATGGTGGAGGAGACAGCGGCATTGTGAAAGATTTTCTGGAGATGCTGTTGAGCGATTCCGAACCCAATGAACGTACCACCACGTTGGAACATTCCATGGAAAGCCACTTCATTGCTTTGGCGGCAGAAGAATCCCGGTTGAATGGCGGCAAGGTGATCACTTTAGAGGAATTTAAAGCCCGGTGATCTTAGAAACACTTTTAAAACTGTAAAACTATGGGGAAAAGGACTGCAAGTTTTTGCGGTCCTTTCTCTATGAAAAGAGCGTTGGCGAGCGGGTCTGGATGGAGTCCGCCCGCTGTTTTCCAGCAGATAACCTACACAGTAGAGCAGTTCTCTCTTCTTCCAGATTTCTTGAGCCAATGGATATATCATCGCGAAAAAGCCTGAAATTCCACTGCGTTTCTGATTTTCTTTATAGATCTTTATTTTTTCCTTGACAAGAGACAGTTTTTGGTGTATGAAGAAATCAGCGGAAACGCTGTGAAATGAATTGGAGGAGAATTGTCCATGAAAGCAACACAGTTTTTAGGAAATAAAACATTTGAGGTGGCCGACAGGCCAGTTCCCCAAGCTGGGCCGGGGGAACTGGTGCTTCGGAATAAAGTGTGCGGTGTCTGTGGGACAGACGTCCACATTTACCACGGGGAGCCTGGTTCGGCCGACGTGTGTCCCCCTGTGGTGTTGGGCCACGAATACTCCGCAGAGGTGGAGCAGGTGGGGGAAGGAGTCACCGGTTTTGCTGTGGGGGACCATGTGACGGTAGATCCCAACATCTATTGCGGTTGCTGTGAGCCTTGCCAAAACGGAAAGAAGCAGCTGTGCGAACATATGGAAGCGATCGGTGTAACCCGTGATGGCGGATTCGCGGAATACAGCGTGATCCCTGCGTCTCAAGCCTTTAAGCTGAACCCGGAGATTCCCTTTGAGTATGCCGCTATGGCTGAACCTTTGGCATGCTGTATCCACGGCATTGATCTGGCGGGGATTAAACCTGGCCAGAAGGTGTGCGTGGTAGGCGGTGGAGCGATTGGCTTGATTATGGTGCAGCTGGCTAAGCTTTCCGGTGCGGCGAAGCTTGTTCTCAGCGAACCCAATCCCCGCCGCCGTCAGGTAGCCCTTCAGCTTGGTGCGGACGGGGCCATTGACCCCACTCAGCCCGATTATGAGCAGGCTTTTGCTCAGATGATGGGAAATGGGGCCGATGTGGTCATTGAATGCGTGGGAAATGTGCCAGCTGTAAAGAGTGCGTTCCAGTTCGCAGCAAAAGGCGCTACGGTGCTGCTGTTTAGCGTGCCTAAAGTAGATTCCACTTTTGCGCTGCCCTTGTTTGATGTGTATAAGAAGGAATTGACCATTAAGGGTTCTTTTGTGAACCCGGATACCCATGCCCGGGCAGTGGCTCTGATCAACAGTGGAAAGGTGGATTTTGGCCCCATCATCACCCATCATTTTACATTGGACCAGCTTCCGGAAGCCATTGCCATGCAGATGAGCGAAGATTCCATCAAAGTGGTTGTGGACGCGAAATAAGATGTTACAGAAAGAAAAAAGGCTCTCAGCGTTGGCTGAGGGCCTTTTTCACATATAAGGGATTATAACAACCTTGTCCCGTTGATAATCAGCTCAAATTGGAGTTCCAGAGTCTGTGCAGCCTTGCGGCATAGGACCATGCGTTCCAGAAAAATTTCGAAATACTCCATCACGGGGCATATTTCCGTGGCGATCTCAATATGAAAGATACAGAGCTTTTGCTCCGGGTCAATATCCAGATGGGCGTCTTCCACAGCATAATTGACACGGTCATGGATATCTGCTTCCAAAACGGCATCTTTGCGGACGCGGGAACGGCGTACATCGCTTTTGTCCGAAAGGATCAATGCAGCGGCTACCGGGTTGACTGGAAACGCTGTTTTTTCATCGTGGTGGCCGATGGCGGAGCATACCAGCCCGATTTCCTCAGGGGGCATGTTCAGCTTGTTCAAAAGGGTAAAAGCCATTAGAGCTCCGCTGTGGGCGTGATCCACCCGGTTGACGGTGTTGCCGATGTCGTGCATGTAACCGGCAATGGCAGCCAGCTGGCATTCCCGTTCCGGATATCCCAAAGCGGTCAGGATTCCCCGGGCGGTATCGCTGCTGCGTTTGGCGTGAGCCAAACCGTGTTCTGTGAAGCCAATGGCGCCCAGGCAGTCGTTTCCCCGGAGAATATAGGCTTTCACTTCTTCATTATGGAAGATTTGTTCAGGGGTGACTCGGTTGTATTCTGCCATAAGATTACTCCGCAGTTAACATTCTGTACATGGCTTCCAGGCAGATTTCCGCATGGAGCTTGAACCGGCGCAAATCCAGACGCTCGTTTGCCTGATGGGCCTTGCTGTCAATTTGGTCCTTGAATCCAGCGCCAAAGGCCACACCCTTGCCGAACATCTGGCGGGCGTATGTGCCGCCGCCCATGGAGAAGATCTCGCATTCCTCACCGGTAATATCCTTGTAGGCGCCGGAAAGCAGGGTGACCAGCTGGCTTTCCTTGGGCAGATACAGGGGAGCAGCGTCGGACAGCAGTTCGTAAGTAACTCCGCAGGATTCCACCTGGTCTTTCAACGTGTTGGAGATCTCCTGGCCGTTTTTAGTAGCGGGATAGCGGATATCCACAGTAAGGCTGCACTGTGCTTCGTCCACATTGACTAGGCCCAGATTGAAGGTCAAAGGACCGCTGGGATCGTCGCTCATCTTTACGCCAATCTGTTCGCCATCGGTGCAAAGGCCAATTTTCTCATGAATAAACCAGAAGAAGTTCCCCAGTTGTTCCTTGGAGAATACTTTTGCCAGCAAATCCACCATATAAGAGGCAGCGTTCACACCGTCCCAGGGAGCGGAAGCATGGGCAGCCTGGCCGTGGCATACAACGTCAGCGCCTTGCTCAGTGGGGGTGATGTCGTACTTGCCTTCGTCTTTTTTGGCTTCTGCCACAAGCTTTTCCACTTCTTCCGGAGAGCACTTCAAGCTGCATTCCGCCTTAAAGGGAACAGCGTTGGGCACTGTACCGGAGACAAAGGATTTTACCACAGAGGAATCGTTCTGAGACAGGACTTTGAAATCCAGCAAGCCCTTTTCGCAGTGGCAGATGCCGTAGGAAGCGTCGGGGGTAAAGCCCATATCAGGTTTTTGCTCGCTCTCAAAGTAGTGGGGCATGTCGGTCATGCCAATTTCTTCAGCAGAACCGAAAATGACCCGCAGTTTCCGGTTGCCCTTTACGCCGGCGTCTTTCAGAGCCCGCAGGCAGTGGAGCGCCACAATGGCGGGGCCTTTGTTGTCGGAAACGCCCCGGCCGTACGCCAGATTGTCGTCGATCACCATGGTGTAGGGATCGGTATCCCAGCCTTCACCGGCGGGGACCACGTCCAAATGGGCCATAACCACAGCATTGCCGTCGCCTTCGCCATATTCGGCGTGAGCGGCTTGATAGCCGACATTTTTCGCTTTCAGGCCATAGCTTTCCGCCAAGGCCACAACAGTGTCAAGTACTCGGGCGCATTCTTTGCCATAGGGATATTCCCCTTCCTGGGGCTGAGCCACAGAAGGGATCGCCACAACAGTGGCCAAATCTTTCAGAATGTCGTCCCAGTAATCCAGGATTTTCTCGCCAAACAACATGAGTCAAGTTCCTTTCTTGAGTGGGTATCCATCCATAAAGGGAAGGTACGTTCTAACGATAAACTTTTTTTACGCCAAAGTCAAGTTTAACTCTGGGAAAAGGAGAGGAAAGAATGTTAAATTCTATTTGGTTTGGCATGATTGTACTCAGCGTGGTCTGTGCCCTTGCCACTGGACGGCTTGGGGAGTTGTCTACCGCTTTGATGGACGGTGCGCAAACGGCGGTAGAACTATCCTTATTCCTATTGGGAAGCATGTGCGCGTGGCTGGGATTTTTAAAGATCGCAGAGGAAAGCGGCTTGAGCCGGATGTTGGCGAAAGCCTTAGCCCCGGTGATTGGGCGGCTTTTTCCGGAATATAAAGAGGATGAGGAAATCCAAGGGAAAATCTCCATGAATCTGTCGGCGAATCTGCTGGGCTTGGGCAATGCGGCAACGCCTTTGGGGTTGGCAGCTATGAAATCTATGGCGGAGAAGAACCCTTCCACCCAAGTTCCCACCCGGGGAATGATCTTGTTTGTGGTGATGAACACAGCGTCCTTGCAGTTGATACCGGTGAATATGGCAGCGATGCGGGCGAATTGCGGCAGCGGGACTCCTTTTTCCATTTTGCCCCAGGTGTGGATCACTTCTGCTGCATCACTGATGGTATGTATTTGTGCCTGTAAGATGCTGGAAAGGGGCCCGCTGTGGAACAAGTAGGCGCGGCGGCGCTCCCGGTAATGGTGGGACTGATTCTCCTGTTTGGATTTGTCAAAGGAATCCCGGTGTTTGATGTGTTTCTCATGGGGGCAAAAGAGGGGGTGCGCACTTCCATAAAACTGCTTCCCACGTTGATTGGCTTGATCGTGGCTGTGACCATGGTCCGTGCTTCGGGGTTGTTGGAACTGTTCTGCGGTCTTCTGGAACCTCTAGCCGAGAACCTGGGGATTTCCCCAGAGCTGATGCCTTTGGCGCTGCTGCGGCCCATCTCCGGCAGCGGTGCGTCTGCATATACCTTGAATCTGCTTCAACAGTTCGGACCGGACAGCGAAACAGGGAAAATAGCCTCGGTGCTGTCCAGTGCCACAGAAACCACATTTTACGCCGTGGCAGTGTATTTCGGATCTTGTGGGTACAAACGACTGGGGCATACCTTGCCTGCGGCCTTGTTGGGAGATATCACCGCCCTTATTTTCTCTGTTCTCACGGTAAAGCTTTTGGGATAAGGCTTCATAGTGGGGGATAGGATCACGTAGCTTATGACTTCCATTTTTGGAAAAACTGGGGTATAATAATCCAAATATCTCCAGGAGGTGGCGTGATGATCGATCTCCATCTGCATCTTGACGGATCCCTTTCCCCGGAGTTGGTGAAACAGCTGGCGGAATTGCAAAAAGTGCCCTTGCCTGCGGAACGCTTGGAGGATTTGAAAAAACTGCTTTCCGTTCCGCCGGACTGCGGCGATTTGAACCAATATCTCCGTTGTTTTGATTTGCCTGTGTCCGTTCTACAAAGTGGAGAGGCGCTGACCATGGCGGTAAAAGAACTGACTTCCCGGTTGGCGGAGCAGGGACTTTTGTACGCCGAATTGCGGTTTGCCCCTTCCCAGCATACCCGGAAAGGGCTTACACAGGCCCAGGCAGTGGAAGCGGCAATAGCGGGGCTTCCCAAGGTGTCTCACAACGACTCGTGGCGCTTTTCCAGTCAGCTGGTTCTCTGCTGTATGCGGGGTGGGGAAGAGCCGGCCAACCGGGAGACCATTGAAACAGCGGCCCGTTTCTTGGGGCAAGGTGTTTGTGCTGTAGATTTAGCCGGAGCGGAAGCACTTTATCCCACAGAGCAGTACAAGGGTTTGTTTGAATACGCCCGTTTGTTGGGGGTGCCATTTACCCTTCATGCGGGAGAAGCAGCCGGACCGGAAAGTATTTGGCAAGCTTTGGAGATGGGAGCCAGCCGGATTGGGCATGGGGTAAGAGCCAAAGAGGATCCCAAACTGTTGTCCTGTTTGGCGGAGCGAAAAATTCCCTTGGAGCTTTGTCCTACCAGCAACTTGCAGACCAAAGCTGTGCCAGACTTGGGGCATTTTCCAGTGCGGGATTATCTTGCTGAAGGAATTGTTGCCACAGTAAATACCGATAATATGACCGTATCCCGCACGACTTTAAAACAGGAATTCCAGTTGCTTCGCACCATTGGGTTGACGGAGAAAGAATACCAAACCCTGCTTTTTAACAGTGTAGAAGGGGCATTCCTTCCCGGCGAAGAAAAAAGCGCTTTGAAGCAGGCGGTGTCCCAAAAGCTTTCAGAATGATAAATCCCAGAAAAGTGTTTGCTTTTTTCCATAAAATTAGGGCTGTTGCAAAAATGCAACAGCCCTAATTGTGTTCGTCCAAAGTTTAGTCCAGGATCATCAGATCACGAATGTATTTGATGGTGTATTTCACACCCTTTTCACCCTTTTCGCCCATCCAGGTGGGGGAGTGGGGCTCGATGGCCAGATAGCCATCATATCCATACTTGTAGAGAATGGCAAAGAATGCGCGCCAGTTGATGGAGTCGATACCAGCGGGCGGATTGTCATAATCGTTGTCACGCTGGGGAGAATCGGAAGAGAAGATCTCCTTCAGTTCGGGATGAGCTTTCAGCAAAGCCCATTTTTCCCAATGATCCGGCTCCTTGGAAGGACCGTTCTGGATTACGCCCTTGATGTGCACATACTTGAAGTGGGAACCCCATTCCATGCCTTCTTCCATGTAAGCGCCGTGAGGACCGCCATGGACAAAGCTGTGAGAGGGATCATACTTGATGCCCAGACCGGGAACTTCGCTCAGAACCAGCTTCCACTGTTCGGGGGTGCGGATATAGTTGTCGCCCATCATGCAGTTGACAATGGCGCACTCCATGCCGCGTTCTTTGGCAGCAGCCACGATCTGGTTCAACACTTTGATAGCGGCGGTGATGTTCTTGTAATAGGAGAGCTCCTTCACATAGCTGACGCTGCACAGATAATATTTTGCTCCCAGATACTGGCCGAAGTCCATTACATTCAAGACCTCGTCCCATTCCACGGGATTGACGTCCCCATTTTGATCCAAGATGGGGCTAGCCCAGCGGCCTACGGCGCCTACTTCCACGCCGGTACGCTGGCTGGCTTCTTTCAAGGACTCTTTTACAGCATTCAGTTCGTCTTTGGGCAAACCGAAATACGATGTGGGGTTGCAATCAAATTCCACGAAGTCCAGACCCAGTTCTTTGGCATGGTCAAAGCTGGCGGGCTCAGGA
>DXXH01000018.1:18741-33346 GCA_019416395.1 Clostridiales bacterium | reverse complement strand
AATACTTGATGGTGCGAACCATCTGGCTGGTGTAGCTGTTCTCGTTGTCGTACCAAGCAACAACCTGTACCTGATAGGTGTCGTCGTCGATCTTGGCAACCATGGTCTGGGTAGCGTCGAACAGGGAGCCGTAGGTGATGCCGATGATATCGGAAGATACCAGGGGCTCTTCGGTGTAGCCGAAGCTCTCGTTAGCAGCAGCCTTCATAGCGGCATTGATGCTCTCCTTGGTGACGTCCTTGCCCTTGACAACAGCCACCAGAATGGTGGTGGAGCCGGTGGGAACAGGCACACGCTGAGCAGAGCCGATCAGCTTGCCGTTCAGCTCGGGGATTACCAGGCCAATAGCCTTAGCAGCGCCGGTGCTGTTGGGAACGATGTTCACAGCGGCAGCGCGAGCGCGGCGCAGGTCGCCCTTGCGATGGGGGCCGTCCAGAACCATCTGGTCGCCGGTGAAGGCGTGCACAGTGGTCATGATGCCGCTCTGGATGGGAGCATACTTGTTCAGAGCATTGGCCATGGGAGCCAAGCAGTTGGTGGTGCAGGAAGCAGCGGAGATGATCTGATCCTCAGCGGTCAGAGTCTTCTCGTTTACGCTGTAAACGATGGTCTTCAGATCGTTGCCGGCAGGAGCGGAGATAACAACCTTCTTAGCGCCAGCATCGATGTGAGCCTGGCTCTTAGCCTTAGAGGTGTAGAAACCAGTGCACTCCAGCACAACGTCAACGCCGATCTCGCCCCAGGGCAGATCCTTAGCGTCCTTCTCAGCATAGATCTTGATGGTCTTGCCGTCGACAGTGATGGAATCCTCGCCGGCCTCAACCTTATCAGCCAGAGCATAGCGGCCCTGAGCGGAGTCGTACTTCAGCAGATGAGCCAGCATCTTGGGGCTGGTCAGGTCGTTAATAGCGACAACCTCGTAGCCCTCAGCGTTGAACATCTGACGGAAAGCCAGACGGCCGATGCGGCCAAAACCATTGATAGCAACTTTAACAGACATTGGTAAAACCTCCTGATTGATTGTATAGGGTTTTAAGCTTCTTCTATTCTAAATCATTTTTCAGAATATTACAAGAGTTTGACAGAAAAATAACGTTAATTTCTTCCCTGCTTAACCCATTCGACGGAAAACACCTTATTCCGCCTTAAACCGGGTGGCGGTGTGGCGTCCCCCATTGGATTCCGTACCGCCTTTGGGAACACGCCGCAGGTTGTACTTCCGGAACGTCACCAGGAATACCAGCAGGAACAGCGCCACCACCAGGCTGGCCAGCTGCACCGAGGAGGGGATTTCCCCGGAATAAGTGCGTCCCAACAACAACAGGGACAGGTTTGACAAAGAATAGGTCAGCGTCAGCACCACCGCGAAAATCCCTGTGACAAAGGCCCGCTTGGCAGCTCCTTCCTCGTCCACGCCTGCCAACAGCTTGCATAGATAGAACAAACACAGCAGCGTGCAAGCGCCACCGAACACAGCGAAGAAATTTTCCACAAAGGAAGAGGACTTGGCGTAAAACACGTAAACCAATATGAGATAGGCCACGCCCCAAAGCGTCCCAAGCAAATAGAGCAGCGGCGCTTTTTCCAAGAAATTCTTTCCCGCGAAAAAGCCCCACGAGGCGAACAGCTGTACCAGGCCAAACAACACGCAGCACACCAAGAACACCATGTGAAGCACCCAGAATTCCCCGTCTGTTCCGGCAGACAATTCCAGCCACTGGAGAATCCCGGACAAAATCAGCACCACGCCGGAAATGAGAGCGGCCACGCCGGTCATCACATTTTTCCGGGGGACATAGGGGCCGAAATACCGGCGGGAGCGGAAGCACATCCAGGACGCCAGAATCCCGGTGACTAACGGCACCCCCAGGGAAATCCAGGCCATAAGGCCCCCATCTGTATAGAACCCTGTGTCATAGTCGAAAAAGTAGAGCATCTGCACCACCCGCAGCAGCACGCCTGCGGCAAACCCTACACAAGTCACTTTTAACGCATTGCCTACATTTACTAGTTTCATTTCGCATAATCCTTATTCTGTATTTCCCCAAAAGAGGAGAGGCTCGGGGACATCTGCCCAGGGCCTCTGAAAATTATAGCATATTCTTTTGGATTTTCCAATAGAGATTCTATGGGACAGCCTTCCCCACCTGTCAGGGACGCTGGTCCAAGGGCAAATAGCTCTGATTGACCGGCAATGCCCGGTAAGCGGGACGCATAATCCGTCCGCCGGTGGTCAGCTCCTCGATCCGGTGGGCGCACCATCCGCTGATCCGGCTCACCGCGAACATGGGGGTATACAAATCTTCCGGGATCCCCAGCATTTCGTACACCAGTCCCGAATAGAAATCCACGTTGGCGCTGATTACCTTATTCTTTCCCGTTACCCGGGTAAAGGCGTCTGGAGCCAGCCGCTCCACCATCTCATACAGGGCAAGTTTCCGGTCAAAGCCCTTCTCCTTGGCCAAGCTCTGCGCCTTTTTTTTCAAAATCACCGCCCGGGGATCGGACAAGGTGTACACCGCGTGCCCCATGCCGTAAATCAGTCCGCTGCCGTCCGCCGCCTGGCCATGCAGGATCTTTTCCAGGTAGGCTTCCACTTCGTCCTCGTTCTCCCAATTTTCCACATGGGCCATCAGATCGTCCATCATCATGCGCACCTGGTGATTGGCGCCGCCGTGCTTGAAGCCCTTCAACGATCCCACTGCCGCACCAATGGCGGAGTAAATATCCGTCCCCGCCGACGTGAGCACCCGGGTGGTAAAGGTGGAGTTGTTGCCGCCCCCATGCTCCGCGTGAAGCACCATGCACAAATCCAGCAGCCGGGCTTCCTGATGGGTAAACTTCCGATCCGGCCGCAAGGCGTTCAGAATGGCCTCGGCGGTGGAATGATCCGGCTCATAGGGGTGGAAAAACATGCTCTCCTTGTCAAAATGACGGCGCTTGACCTGATAGGCGTAAGACATGATGGAAGGCATTCTGGCAATCAGGGATAAGCTTTGCCGCATATTGTTTTCCAAAGATTGGTCGTCCGGGCTGTCGTCATAGGAGTACAGCGCCAAAACCGAACGGGCCAATTTATTCATAATGTTCTTGGAAGGCGCTTTGATAATCATATCCTCCGGGAAATACTCAGGAAGCTCCCGGTTGTCATAGAGCAGCCGGCACATGCGGTCATACTGCCGCCGGTTGGGCAGCTGGCCAAAAATCAAAAGCCACACCACTTCCTCAAAGCCAAACCGGTCTTCTTCCTCACACCCACGGACAATGTCCTCGACATCAATGCCCCGGTAGGTGAGCTTGCCTTTATCCGGGATTTTATCCCCGTCGGCGATCAAATAACCGTGCACGTTGCAAACATGGGTCAAGCCTGCCATGACGCCGGTACCGTCAGCGTTACGCAATCCACGTTTGACCCGGTGGGTCTCATATTCCTCTTTGGTGATCTGGTTATTGCGTTTATATTCCTCGCACAGCTCCTGAATGGTAGTGCTGCCAGGCGTTTCATTATTCAACCGTTCCATAAGCTCTTCCCCTTTCTGGCGTTCAAACCGATGATTGTTTGATTGTACTCCGGTACACCGGGAAAGTCAACGTATTTTTGCAAGATTGCCCTTTTAAAATTTTATTTTCGCCCTATTTCCCCGAAAAAATAGTAAAATTATGAATTTTTTAAAATTTAATCATGCAAAAAGAAGGTGCTTTCATGTCTCCCCAACTTCGAAAAAAAGCCCGTGGCCTGCTGATCCTCTTTCTGCTGCTTTACGCCGCGTTCACCTTGATCCCCGCCGGGATATATGGCGCTTACCGTCTTCAAGAGGGGAAATCCGCTCCTGTCCAGACAGCGGTCCCCCCCACCAGCAGCCCTTCCCCTGGAACATTCTCGTCCCCGGCACCGGCTTCCGGGGAAACATCCTCGGAAACTGCCTCATCTCCCGAAACCCCCACGGGAGACTCTTCTTCCCAGGAACAGTCTTCCTCGGAATCCAGCTTGGAAAGTACTCTCTCCCCCAGCCCGTCCGCACAGCCTTCCCCCACGGAAATTCCCGGATTTCTGGAAGGCCGCACCATGCCTTCTACTCCGCCTTCTCCAGAGGAGGAAGGTTTTACCCTATATGACACGGCCACCGGAGAAACCTTTTCTGTGAGCGTATCGGAATTTCTCCCTGCGGCGCTGGCCTGCGAAATGGACCTTTCCGCTCCTGAGGAAGCCCTGAAAGCCCAGGCTGTGGCTCTGTACTCCTTTTATTCCTATCAAAAGGCCAAAAATCAGGGAGAATCTGCCGATTTCGCCTGCGACTCCGCCAACTGGCTGGTATATGTGCCCCAGTCCGCCATGGAAGAACGCTGGGGGGAGGATTTTTCCACATACTATCAAAAATTAACGGATATCGTTTCATCTGTGAAAGGGCAGCTGCTCACCTGGGAAGGCAGCCCTATCTGCGCAGCCTTCTTCTCCATCTCTGGGGGAAATACCGAATCCGCTTTCCATGTGTGGGGGGAAGATTTCCCCTATCTGCAAGCCCAGTCCAGCCCAGGGGACTGCTTTGCCGCTGGATACCTTTCCCAGGTGAGCCTGACCGCTGAGGAAGTCCGCCAAAAAGCGGAAGAGCTTTGGAGCGGGGAAGTGGATTTTTCCGGGCCGGAGGAAGACTGGATCAGTGCTTTGGACATTTCCCCTTCCGGCTATGTCAATTCCGCCCAAGTAGGGGGCCGGACCTGTACCGGGGAAGAGCTCCGGGAAGTTTTTGGCCTGCGCAGCGCCTGTTTTCAGCTTACCTACAGCCAGGGAACGTTTCAATTCACGGTTCACGGCTGGGGCCATGGGGTTGGCATGAGCCAGGCCGGCGCTATTTTCCTGGCAAATCAGGGAGCCGGTTACCAGGAAATCCTTGCCCATTATTATCCCGGGACCACCCTGGAAGGGATCTCTTAAAAGCTTCGGGAATACCGGCGTATTTCCCGGGAAATGAAAAAAGGACAGCCTAAGCTGTCCTTTTTCTTATTTTTGCGAAAGGTGTACGTCCAGCTGAGGATATGGAATGGAAATCCCTTCCCGGTCAAAGGTTTCCTTCACCGCCTCTTGCATGGAATAGTAAATGGGCCAGTAATCTTCCTGCTTACACCAAAACTTGGCTACCACGGTCACAGAGCTGTCTTTCAGCTCCCCCACCGCGATCAAGGGAGCCGGATCGGTCATAATCCGCGGATCCCCGTCCACCAATTCTCTCAGCAGCTCTTTCGCCCGCTTGATATCCGCCTGGTAGGAGATCCCATAGCTCAAGTCCAGACGGCGTGTTCCACTACTGGTAAAGTTGACCACCACATCACTGGTAATCATGGAATTGGGAATCACCACCTCTTTATTGTCAAAGGTCGACAAGGTGGTGGACAAAATCTCAATGCGTTTCACCGTGCCTTCATAGGTGCCAAAAGAAAGATAGTCCCCCATTTTAAAAGGCTTTGTGAAAATGATCTGCATACCGCTGACCAGGTTGGAAAGACTTCCCTGCAAAGCGAAACTGGCGGTCAAACCAGCAGCGCCCAACGCGGCGATCATCGAGGTGATGTTGATCCCCAGCTGGGCCACAGCGCTCACTGCCGCCACTACCAGCACCAGCGCTTTGACCAGAGATCCCACAAAGCTGGCCACCAGGGCGTCAACTTTGCCCTTGGAGATGGCCTTTTTGGTCAGTTTGGCCGCCAGTTTCGCTAGAAACCAGCCCCCAAAAAAGATCAACACCGCCAAACCAAGATTTCCCAGGAAACTGGTAAGACCATGCAGAAAGTTCTCCCAAACAGTTTGCCATTCCATATCTGTCAGCCCTTTCCCGGCGACGCCGTTTGATGGGTTCTAGTATAGCATAAAATTTCTTGAAAGCATCCCCTTTTCGGGAAGTTTTTTCCGCCCTTCCAAAAATCCTGTCCCAAAAGGAAAAAATGTGCTATAATGGCATCACGATTGCCGAACCGTTGTGAAAGTGGGAGCGTGAATATGGATTCAAACGTCACATCAAGCGCTATGAGCGCCAGCCTTTTGGCCAGAAACGTATACTGTGTCTGCTTTGCCGACCGGGATAGTCTGGACCTTCTCCGGGGCGAACTGGCCTTGGCCCGGGAAAAATTCTTTACCAACAGGCGAAAAACCCTGCGGGTGGGAAAGAAAGAAGTTATCCGGGGCTTTGACGGAAAATTACAGGGCAAACTTTCCCGCAGAGCTTTCTATTGGAATAAAACTGCCAATAAGGTGACGGGCACCGGACGGCTGGTACTGGAAGAAGCGTTTGACCAGAAGGGCGGCTATGTGCTGGTAAACCGGGACTTTCGCAACGTCATCGCCAGCCGGGTGTTTTTTGATAAATCCCTGATTTGGCTGAAATCCGAATACTATGAGCCTTGGGATTCCCACAATGCCCGGGTCATCTTCAAACCTGTGGATTCCGACGACCTGGTGGAACGCTTTGACTGGGACGCTGCCCGAAAACGGTACCGCTCCACCATGTTGTATCCTGTCCCCTACCTAGAAGGTTCCGCCCGGCAAAGCCTGCTCAACGCCCAGTTTGGGGAACCAAAGCTGGTGGTGTCCACCGGGGAAGGCCTGTTCTGCTACTGTCCCAAAAAAGAAGCGGAAGCCCGAAAAAAAGCGCTGGAAGATCTAAAAGACGGAACCCTGGTGCTTTTACCTGCTTGGGAAGTAAAGGAAGGCAGTGTGGCTGGAGAAAAAGATGAGGACGGGCCTTCCATCAGTTTCTCCAGCTTGGAAGAGTACGCCCGGGTGGAAGAGCCCCAGGAACAGGAAGCCACTCCTCTGACAGAGGCTCCCGCGCCTCCCTTCCAGGAAGCCGAGGAGTTCTCCCCGGAAACGGAATCCGAAAACACGGACGGAGAACCCTCTGCCCAGCAAGAAGTCCAAACCACAACGGAAGCTGTGGAACACACTCCCAACCCCGAGGAAATCACCGGGGAAACTTCCACGCCAGACTCGCCGGAAGATCTGGAAGAGCCTGCGGAACAGGAGCCTGTAACAGCTGAAGCCGCTGCACCTCAGCCAGCAACCGATTCCGAAGAACAACTTCCTTCCGAACCGGACACGCAGCCTGACCAAGAATTGGAACCCGTCCCGGTTCAGGACCCAGAAAGCCAGGAAATCTTGGAAGCCGCCCGGAAAGCGGCGGAACAGCCGGAAGAGACCAAGGGAGAATTTCAGAATCAAGAGCCCAGCGACAGAGAAAGCCTGGAAATTCTTCAGGCAGCCAGACAAGCTGCCAGCCTGGCCCAGCCGGAAAGCGTTTCTTCTCAGGAGCTGGCGGAGCTGCGAAATGCACCTGCCTACCGCGGTGAACTGCGGGAAGGCAAACCTTGGGGCCGTGGCCGCACCGAGCAGACCGGTGGACTCACTTCCTATGAAGGGGAATTCCGGGAAGGCAAACGGGAAGGTTTTGGAACCTACTATTACAAGGACGGGAATCTGTGTTACGCAGGCTCTTGGAAAAACGATAAAAAAGACGGGCTGGGGGTTTCCTTCCGGGACAGCGACCACGCCCTGCACATCGCCCGTTGGAAAGAAGGCGCGCCGGAAGAATTCGTGTCCCTGTTCGACAAAGACGGCAACCTGCGCTACGGCGGCCGCATTGAACACGGCAAAAAGCAAGGCCCGGGCGTTTCCTACAACACCGCCGATGGCACCATTTTTGTGGGAAAATGGCTGGACGGCCAGCCCACCGGCATAGGCTCCGCCTTCGACCGGGATGGGAACCTGGTGTATTATGGCGGCTGGAAAAACGGCCAGCGCAATGGCCATGGCACGGAATTCGACCAAAATGGGGCCATTGTGTTCGACGGCGAATGGAAAGACGGCAAATATTTTAACGGGATTCTCTATCAAAAACGGAATCAGGAAGGGCTTCCCGATACGGACACGGCCAGCCCCACTTGGGAGCTGTAACGGGGAAAGGAGACAACGCCTGTGAAATGGCTGGAACTGCTCAACATGGAGTACGGGGAATGCGTGGTGCTTGGCGGCAGGGACCGGAGCATTCTCATGGTGGACTGCGGCAGCGTCAGCCAAAAGCTCCGGGAAGGCGACACCCCACTTGACGCCTGGGTGGACACCATCGCCGCCCGGTATGAACCCGCCATGGACCGGTACTTTCTCCTTACCCACTACCACCGGGATCACCTTTCCGGTTTTCAAAAGCTTCTGGAAAGCCGGGAAGGATATTTCAGCCGGGTATTTCTCCCCCGCTCCCCTCGAAACAGCCGGGGGCTCCCTGTCCTGCTGGAATTTGCCCTGTTCGCTTATCTCTTCGCCCAGCCCCAAAGCGATGCTTTTCAAGTGAATACCTGGTGCGTACGGGCTTTTCGCACTCTGGGGGAACGTTTGGGACAAGACAGGATCTTCACTTTGGGCGCTGGGGACTCCTTCCACTTTGACGGAGTGGAATACCAAGTCCTGTGGCCCCAAACGGACAACTATATTTTTGAACCTCAACTGGAATCCGCTTTGGAAAACCTCAACGTCCTATTTTCTTCCCCCTTCCAGCCCGCCTGTGTTCGCCGATTCTTGGAGTTGAAAGAAGAATTTCTTTCTCTCTATGGGAAATGCAGCGACGCTTTTGCTGTTTCCGGACGAGCTCTCCCGGAAAAACGCCGGGCCTATTTAGAGCATCTGAATCAAGCCCTGGGGGAATTGGAATCCTTACGGGAAGAGCTGAACACAACTCCCGAAGCCCACGACGTTCGGGAAACGCTTCAAAATCCCTTAAATGCGGGCGCTTACTCCAATGCCATCAACGGGGCCTCGGTGGTCTTCCACAATATCCGGAAAGGGGGCCCCGGGGAGCAGGACCTTCTGATGACCGGCGACGCCACTCCCGAAACCATGCTGGAAATCATGGATCAGCTCTATGACGGCTATTTCATTCTGAAAGCGCCCCATCATGGCACAGCTTCCGGCTACAGCTCTCTATTCCGGGACATGAGCGCCGCCCATATCCTCATCAGCAACGGGGAATACCATGCCGGTGGCGCTGTGGCCCAAGAATACATCGACTGGGAAGGATCTGTCCGTCACTGCACCAACATCGGAGCTTGTAAATGGTTCCGGGCGTCCCAGGGATGCTGCAACAGGCTTAGCTACTGCTTCGACCAAAACCAGGGGCCTGGCCTGGTGATCAAATGCTCTGCCGCTGGGAAGAAACCCGGAAAATTTCCCGGTTGCGCCATTCGGGTGGTGGGCCCCAGCGGAGAACGAGGCTGCCTGTGCGATGTGTAACCTCTCGTCCAGCGTAACCACAATCCATGTTCCACGCAGGGAAAAACCATGGATATTTCTCCCCTAAACACAAACCCTTTCAGGAAACACATTCTATCAATTAGGGAAAACCAACAGACAGGGCCACACCTGTCTGTTTTCTTTTGGATCGCCCCATGTTACAATATGTATAAAGGGGGCGAATGCCCCCCGCCCCGGAAGGAAACTCAAGTGTTACCGAAGCATTTTCTCCACATCGCCTATGAGATTGCCTACCGAGTGCATGGCTTTGCCGGCGCTTTTACGCATATGGCTGGCTTTTCTGTGGCCACCGTTCATCATCTTACTGCTGACAGCGGCCACCGCCACACCGGCCAGCACGCCCATACCGATCCCTTTTGCCACGTTCATTGTCTGTTTCACCATCTTTTTGAACCTCCAAACTGTGAGTAAGCATTTGACCAGTCTTAACACTGCCGTCATGGTAAGCATGCCCGCCGCCCTCCTTGATTATTCCGTAAAAACCTTCCCAAAGAAAGGTAGTTGACCCGATTTGCCAAACTTAAATATTGTTTTAGTAGAACCTGAAATTCCACAAAATACGGGGAATATCGCCCGCACCTGCGCTGTTACCGGCGCCGCCTTACATCTGGTAGGCCCCATGGGCTTTAAACTGGAAGACAAAAAGCTACGGCACGCCGGGCTGGATTATTGGCCCTATCTCACACTTTCCACATACGCTAGCCTGTCCGAGTTTTTCCAGAAAAACCAAGGGAATTTTTTCTTTTTTTCCACCAAAGCCCAACACCGCTACACAGACATTGCCTATCCGGATTCCTGTTACCTGTTGTTTGGAAAAGAATCGGCGGGATTGCCGGAAAAGCTGCTATTTGACCACCCTGACCAGTGCGTGCGCATTCCCATGATGGACGGCTTCCGCAGCCTGAATTTGTCCAACTCCGTGGCCATTGGAGCGTTTGAGGTGCTGCGCCAATGGAACTTCCCAGTGCTGTCCTGTTCCGGGGAGCTCCGGTCTTTCGACTGGGCCGCCGCCAAAAGCGCCCACCCCGATTCGGAATTCCTCTAAAAATTGTTCACAAATCGTTGAAACCCGCTTCATATCCCTTGCCTATGCTATAGGTGGGATCGTAAGCGAAATTACAGGAAGTGATTTAAGATGTCACATTTCATAGAGTTCCACGACGTGTGTAAATTTTACACCATGGGTGAAAACCGTATCGCGGCCGCGGACCACATCAGTTTTTATGTGGACAAGGGAGAATTCTGCGTCATCGTAGGGCCTTCCGGCGCGGGAAAAACAACGGTGCTGAACATGCTGGGAGGCATGGACACCTGCGACGAAGGGGAAATTATCCTGGACGGAAAAAAGATCAGCGAATACAACGCCAAGCAGCTGACCACCTACCGCCGCTACGACGTGGGATTCGTGTTCCAGTTTTACAACCTGGTACAAAACCTGACCGCTCTGGAAAATGTGGAGCTGGCCAGTGAAATCTGCAAAAACCCCTTGGACGCCAAAGACACCTTAGTGGAAGTGGGTTTGGGAGACCGGCTGAAGAACTTCCCTGCCCAACTGTCCGGCGGAGAACAGCAACGGGTAGCCATTGCCCGGGCCTTGGCGAAAAACCCAAAAATCCTGTTGTGTGACGAACCCACCGGCGCTCTGGATTACAACACAGGCAAATCTGTTTTGGGATTGTTACAGGACACCTGCCGCAAAACCGGGCGCACAGTGATTGTCATCACCCACAACAGCGCTCTTACAGCCATGGCGGACCGGGTGATCCGCATCAAAAGCGGCAAGGCCATTTCCAGTGAAGTGAATGACCACCCCACCTCGGTGGAAGAGATCGAGTGGTGAGCGTTTTGAATAAAACATACGGAAAATCCATTTTTCGAACGATCCGAAGCTCTCTCTCCAGGTTTCTGGCGATTTTAGCCATTGTAGCCCTGGGGGTAGGCTTTTTGGCCGGGCTGCTGTCTTCCCCCGTGGACATGCGCTATTCCGCCGACCACTATTACGACGAAGCCCACATGTTTGACGTGCGGGTCGTTTCCACCCTGGGCCTGACGGAAGAGGATTTGGAAGTAGTCAAGCAGGTGGACGGAATCGATGGGATCATGCCCGCTTACGACACAGACCTGGTTCTTGTGAGCGAAGGGGAAGAAAACACCACCTATACCACCCGCATGCACAGCCTGCCCGAGGACCTTTCCCCGGACTCCAATAACTACCTAAACCAGCTCACCTTGGTGGAAGGCCGTATGCCGGAAAAGGCGGGAGAATGCGTGGTGGCCCTGACCAAATCCTTTACCGGTGAGGAAGACTGGATCGGTCAGACACTGCGGCAGAATCCGGAGTCGGAGCCGGTAGAAGGCGTGGCCCAGGAATTCACTGTGGTGGGCACCGTCAAGAGCGCCGCCTATCTTTCCGTGGAACAGGAAAGCACCACCGCCGGCAGCGGCACCCTGGATCTGCTGGCATATACTGTGCCGGAAAGTTTTGACATGGACTATTACACCTGTTTTTACCTGTCGGTGGAAAACACGGTGGAGCTGGATTCCTTTTCCCAGGCCTATGATAACCAAGTGGCCACCGTTACTCAAGCTTTGGAGCCTTTGGGAGAAGAACGCTCCCAGATCCGGTACGAAGAGCTGGTAGATGATGCCACCGAGCAATTGAATGATGCCCGGGCAGAATACGAATCGGAGAAGGCAGACGCTGAAAAAGAGCTTGCCGACGCCAAACAGGAATTGGAAGACAGCCAGGCGGAACTTACCGAAAACCAGCAGAAGCTGACTGACGCCAAACAGGAAATCGACGACGGCCAAGCGGAGCTGGATCAAAACCGGGCCAGCTTCAACAGCCAAATCGCTTCCGCACAGCAGCAGATCAACGATAGTTACGCCCAGATCCAGGACGGCCAAACACAATTGGACGCCGCCAGCGCCCAGATTGAAGAAGCGCAAGCCCATCTGGATGCCGGTTATGCAGAATTGGCCAAAAACGAGGAAACACTCAACGCTTCGAAAGCAGAACTGGACACCACCAAATCCCAGCTGGACAGTCTGATCCAAGGAAAGGACGCCTTTTGGCAGGCGGTGGCTGCGGCGGGCCTGGAAGTCACCGATACTTCCGATGGGGCGACGTTGGCCCTCATGGCCCAAATCGAACAGGCAGCGCCGGACATAGCGGAACAATTTGCCCCCTTGAAAGCCGGTCTGGAAACCTTAGCCGCACAAGGCATGGACACCACCTCCGCCATGGCTGCTTGGGAAGAAGGCAACGCCCAATACCAAGATGGTTTGGCTCAGTGGCAGGCGGGGAAATCAGAACTGGACAAAAGCCAGGAAACCCTCAATGTCCAGCGGAAAAGCCTAAAAGACCAGCAGGTAGCTTTAAATAACAACAAAGCAACGCTGGATCAGAAATCTGCCCAGTTGCAGCAAAGCATCCAAACTGCCCAAGGGGAATTCGCCAGCGCGGAAGCCAAACTTGCTGACGCTCAGGCCCAGTACGAGGACGGTCTGGCTCAATTGGAAGAAGGACGCCAGAAGCTGGAAGACGGCTGGGCCGAGTACGAGGAAGGCCAGGCCGAAGCCCAGGAAAAATTCGCTGACGCCGAGGAAGAATTGGCAGATGCGGAAAGCGAAATCCGGCAGATCGAGGAAGGCAAGTGGTACGTTTACACCCGTGACGACAACACCAGCTTTTCTAGCTACGGCTCAAACGCCGACAAGATTGCCGCCATCGCCACAGTATTCCCTCTGTTCTTCTTCCTGGTGGCTGCCCTGGTGGCCTTGACCACCATGACCCGCATGGTCGAGGAAGAACGCCAACAGATCGGCACGTTGAAAGCGTTGGGGTATTCCACGGCGAAAATCGCGTTGAAATACCAGCTCTACGCCGCGTTGGCCAGTGTGATCGGCAGCGTTTTAGGCTTGCTTATTGGCACAAGACTGTTCCCAGCCATTATCATCAACGCCTACAACATCATGTACGACATACCGGACATACTTACCCCGTTTAATGTGACCTTCTCCCTGTTCGCGTCCTTATCCATGATTTTCTGCACCTTGGCCGTCACATTGTGGGCCTGCTGGGCAGAGCTGCGGGAAGTCCCCGCCCAGCTCATGCTGCCCAAAGCCCCCAAGGCTGGCAAACGCATTTTCCTGGAGCATGTGACACCCTTGTGGAGCCGGTTGAAATTCACCAGCAAGGTTACCGCCCGGAATTTGTTCCGCTATAAAAAGCGGTTCTTCATGACCGTTGTGGGCATCGCTGGGTGTACCGCTTTGCTGGTCACCGGCTTCGGCGTGCGGGACTCTGTATCCGACATTGTTTCCTTGCAGTACAACGAGCTGAACCAATACCAGCTCACATTGGGGCTGATGGACCCCAGCGCTTTGGATGGCCGGGACCTGAACGCCATTTTAGACGATTCCTCCCGGATTGCCGGCTCGTTGGCGGTCATGCAGTCGGAAGCCGACGTAGTTCCCGAAAAGGGCAAGCCTTCCGACAGCTTGGTGGTATTCGTTCCCCAAGACGCGGAAGCCCTTCCGGACTATTTCCATTTCCAGCACCGGACGAACAATCAACCGGTCACCTTTGACCAGAACTCGGTGATTGTCACGGAAAAAATCTGCGAACGCCAAGGCTGGAAGGTAGGCGATACCATTACCCTGCGGGACGGCGACGGGACAGAGGCCCAGCTGACCATTACGGACATTTGCGAAAATTACATCTATCACTATGTATACATCTCCCCCCAAACATACGAGAAGGCGTTTGGCAAAGAAATGGAGCCCAATTCTCTGCTGTGCAAATTGCCTGAGGACATGACTTCCCAGGAAGAAGAACAGCTGGGTACGGAATTGCTCCAATGCCGTGACGTGGCCAGCGCCCAGTTTGCTCACGCCTTGTCCGAAAGCTTCCAAAACAGCATTCAAAGCATCAACTCCATCGTGGTGGTGCTGATTATTTCCGCCGGGGCTTTGGCCTTTGTGGTACTGTATAACTTGACCAACATCAATATCACCGAGCGGGAAAAAGAACTTGCCACCATCAAGGTGCTGGGGTTCTACGACGGGGAAGTTTCCGCCTACATCTATCGTGAAACCGCCCTGCTCACCCTGATTGGCACCGGCTTTGGACTGCTTTTGGGAATCGCCATGCATCAGTTTGTCATACGCACTGCGGAAGTGGATATGGTCATGTTCGGGCGCAGCATCTACTGGACCAGCTATGTGTGGTCCGCCCTGCTGACCATTCTGTTCAGCGTGATTGTCAACTTTGTCATGCACTGGAAACTGAAAAAAATCAGCATGGTGGAA
>DXXH01000018.1:0-18731 GCA_019416395.1 Clostridiales bacterium | reverse complement strand
GGTGGAAAGCATGAAAGCGCCGGAATAAGCCGCCTTTCCCCCGCTTCCCATCAAAAAGCCCGCCGTTGGCAAAAACAATGGCGGGCCTTTCTTTTTGCCGGAATCGGGCGACCTTGGAAAAAAACTTTCTTTTCGCTGCTTTTTGACTTGAAAAGGGCCGGAAACTAGGGTACAATTATGTGTGGGAATTTGTGCATTATTTCACAATCAACCATAACGATTAAAGGAGTGCACTGAACATGAGCTTACTCAGCAAAAAGACAATCGATGACATTGATGTAAAAGGCAAGCGGGTGCTGGTCCGTGTTGATTTCAACGTCCCCATGAAGGACGGCGTGATCACCAACGACAACCGCATTGTGGCAGCCCTTCCCACCATCAAAAAGCTGGTGGCCGACGGCGGCAAGGTGATCCTGTGCAGCCATCTGGGCAAGCCCAAGAACGGCCCCGAGGCCAAGTTCAGCCTGGCCCCTTGCGCTGTACGCCTCTCCGAACTGCTGGGGCAGCCTGTGGTCTTTGCCGATGACGATACCGTGGTTGGCGAGAATGCCAAGGCCGCTGTGGCCGCTATGACAGACGGCGATGTGGTGCTGCTGCAGAACACCCGTTTCCGCAAGGAAGAAACCAAGAACCTGGAGCCCTTCTCCAGCGAGCTGGCCAGCCTGGCTGACGTATATGTAAACGACGCTTTCGGCTCCGCTCACCGGGCACACTGCTCCACCGCCGGCGTTACCGACCACATCAAGGACACCGCTGTAGGCTACCTGATGAGCAAGGAAATCGACTTCCTGGGCAATGCTGTGAACAATCCTGTACGTCCCTTCGTGGCAATCCTGGGCGGCGCTAAGGTTGCGGACAAGCTCAGCGTTATCGAAAACCTGTTGACCAAGGTGGACACCCTGATCATCGGTGGCGGCATGGCTTACACCTTCCTGAAGGCCCAGGGCAACGAGGTGGGCACTTCTCTGGTGGACGACGAGAAGATCGAGTATTGCGCCAACATGCTCAAGCAGGCCGAGGCCAAGGGCGTAAAGCTGCTGCTGCCTGTGGATACCGCAGTTGCCGCTTCCTTCCCCGATCCCATCGACGCTCCCATCGAAGTGAGCTATGTGGATTCCGATAAGATCCCCGCTGACAAGATGGGTCTGGATATTGGTCCCAAGACACAGGCTTTGTTTGCCGAGGCTGTCAAGTCCGCCAAGACTGTGGTTTGGAATGGCCCCATGGGCGTGTTCGAGAACCCTGTTCTGGCTGAGGGCACCAAGGCTGTTGCCAAGGCTCTGGCTGAGACCGACGCTACCACCATCATCGGCGGTGGCGACTCTGCGGCTGCTGTCATGCAGCTGGGCTACGCCGACAAGATGTCTCACATCTCCACCGGCGGCGGCGCTTCCCTGGAATACCTGGAAGGCAAGGTCCTGCCCGGCATTGCTTGCATCGCCGACAAATAAAATCAACATTGAAAATGCGGCGGCCCCGGCCGTCGCATTTTTGATAATCCCCCATTTGACGGGGAAGATACACATTACTTTTAAAGGAGAGATTCTCTATGAATAAAGCTCTGCGTAAAGCCGTTATCGCCGGCAACTGGAAAATGAATAAAACCCCTGCGGAAGCCAAAGAGCTGATCGCTGCCATTGCTCCCCTGGTTAAAGACGCTGGCTGCGAAGTGGTAGCCTGCACTCCCTTTGTAGATTTGTCCGCTGCCCAGGAAGCTGCCAACGGCACCAACATTCAGATCGGCGCTGAGAACTGCCACTGGGAAAAGAGCGGCGCTTACACCGGTGAGATTTCCGCTGAGATGCTCACTTCCATGGGCGTGAAGATCGTCATTATCGGCCACAGCGAGCGCCGCCAGTACTTTGGCGAGACTGCTGTGACTGTGCAGAAGCGTGTCCGCGCCGCTTTGGACGCTGGCATGACTGTGATCCTGTGCGTAGGCGAAACTTTGGAGCAGCGTGAGCAGGGCATCACCAGCGAGCTGGTTGCCATGCAGACCAAGATCGCCCTTTGTGGTGTTACCGCTGAGGAGTTGAAGCGGGTAATTATCGCTTACGAGCCCGTGTGGGCCATCGGCACCGGCAAGACCGCTACCGCCCAACAGGCTAACGAAGTGTGCCACACCATTCGTGAGACCATCGGCCAGGTGTACGGCCAGGCTGCCGCTGACGGCATCACCATTCAGTACGGTGGCTCCATGAACGCCGGCAACGCTGCGGAACTGCTGGCTCAGCCTGACGTGGACGGCGGCCTGATCGGCGGCGCTTCTTTGAAGCCCAACGATTTCGCCACCATCGTTAAGGCAGCCACCGAGGGCTAAGACCTGAAGTAGAGGTTGCTTGTATTCCTCAGAGTAAAGCTCAACCCAACCACAAGCAAGAAAGGAGTCCCCGCTATGAACTGCCCCGTTTGTGGGAAAGAGATGGAACCTGGCTTTGTCCAGACCAACCAGCGGGCAGCATGGGTAAAAAAGCCCCACGCTCTAACCTTAATGCCTAAAGATGGAGAAGTTCTCCTGGACAACAAATTATTTAGCTCTTGTTCCTTCCCCGGCTGGATCTGCAAGGACTGCAAAAAGATCGTGCTGGATTACGAAGGAAAACCCAGCCAAGAAGGATAGCTGAGGAAGTGAAAAAACGCGGACACCACGGTTGCCTTCTCCATAAAGGGGAGTGAGCAACGCGAACGCAGCCGCGACTTAAAAGTTCTTTGCTTCTTTCTCTCAAGAAAGAAGAGAATAGGCGCACCGAAAGGTGCGACCTTTATCAGGCTTTCCATTTGGAAAACCTGGGAAAGGATGTGTAATTACCATGAAAAAACCTCTTGTTTTGATGATCTTGGACGGCTTTGGCATTGCCCCCGCTGAGGGCAACGCTATTGCCGCTGCTAAGAAACCCAATCTTGATAAAATCTTCGCGGAGAATCCCCACACCCAGATCGGTGCTTCCGGCATGGACGTGGGCCTGCCTGACGGTCAGATGGGCAACAGCGAAGTGGGCCACACCAACATTGGTGCCGGCCGCATTGTTTACCAGGAGCTGACCCGGATCACCAAGTCCGCCCAGGACGGGGATATGGACAAGAACGAAGCTCTGGTCAAGGCCATGAAGAACGCCAAGGAAAACGGCAAAGCCCTGCACTTTATGGGACTGCTGTCCGACGGCGGCGTGCACAGCCACAACAGCCATCTGTACGCTTTGCTGGGAATGGCCAAGCGCATGGGGCTGGAAAAAGTGTATGTCCATTGCTTCATGGACGGCCGTGACGTCCCCCCTTCCAGCGGCAAGGATTATGTGGCCGAGCTGTTGAAAAAGATGGAAGAAATCGGCGTAGGCAAGGTGGCTACCGTGATGGGCCGTTACTATGCCATGGACCGTGACAACCGTTGGGAGCGTGTGGAAAAGGCATACGCCGCCATGGTGTACGGCGAAGGCGAGCAGGCTGACTGCCCCTTGTGCGCCATGCAGAATTCCTATGACAAGGAAGTAACCGACGAATTTGTGGTCCCCACCGTCATCAAGGGCGGCGAACCCATCAGCGAAGGGGATTCCGTCATCTTCTACAACTTCCGTCCTGACCGCGCAAGAGAAATTACCCGCACCTTGGTTGACCCGGATTTCACCGGCTTCGAGCGGAAGAAGGGCTTCTTCCCCCTGACCTACGTGTGCATGACCCAGTATGACGCCACCATGCCCAATGTGGAAGTGGCCTACAAACCCGAGTCCTTGAAAAATACCTTTGGCGAGTACATCTCCAACCAGGGTATGACGCAGCTGCGCATTGCCGAAACCGAGAAGTACGCCCATGTAACCTTCTTCTTCAATGGCGGCGTGGAAAAACAGTATCCCGGTGAGGACCGCATTCTGGTCAAATCTCCTGCTGTGGCCACTTACGATCTCCAGCCTGAAATGAGCGCCTATGAAGTGACCGACAAGATGGTGGAAGCTGTCAAATCCGGCAAATACGACGCTCTGATCTTGAACTACGCCAACTGCGACATGGTGGGCCACACCGGTGTATTTGACGCCGCTGTGAAAGCCGTAGAGGCTGTGGACACCTGCGTGGGCCGGGTAGTAGACGCTGTGAAGGAAATGGGCGGCTGCGTGCTGCTCACCGCCGATCACGGCAATGCCGACCGCATGGTGGACACTGATGGTTCTCCCTTCACCGCCCACACCACCAATCCTGTGCCCTTCTGTGTCATCAATCACCCCTGCCAGCTTCGGGAAGGCGGCCGCTTGGCGGATATCGCTCCCACCATGCTGAAGATTCTGGGTCTGCCCCAGCCTGGTGAGATGACCGGCGAAAGCATCATTCTGTAAGAGGAAGACGTTCTTTTTCAGACTTCTTTATTTTCCACAATCAAAAAGGTCTCCGGTGAAAACCGGGGACCTTTTTTCATGCTTGTTTTTCCCACAGCGGGACAAAAGCTTCTCACTCCTGCTTCCAAAGCTTGCTCAGCATGTCCTTGAGGACCAGGAAGGCGTCTTGTTTGTTGTAGCCGTATACTTTCTCCAAATCGTTCAAAAGCTCCTTTAAAGGCGCTGTGTAGCGATTTAGATCCACTTCCTGCTGGTAAGTGGTCAAAACGGGGTACTTTTGCCCCCACAGCTTTGTCCAGTCCACCTTTTTCTGAGTTTCTTCGCTGGTATGCTGAATGACTCGCTGAATCTCCTCTACTTCCGCGTCATACTCCAGTAACTCGTCCAGTGTTACCCGGTACAATTGGGCCAAGTGCTTAAACTGACAGATATCCGGCAATGTCTCGTCCACTTCCCATTTGGAAATAGTTTGCCGGCTAACTCCCAGATGCTCCGCCACTTCTTCTTGGGTCAATCCCCTTTTTTTCCGGGCATTGGAAAGACTGCTGCCCAAACTCATTCCATTTCCCCCTATCTTTCTCTGAGTATCTTTTAGTATAAAGATCTGCCGGAAAAAAGTCCACCGTTCTTTCCTTTCCCTTTTGCCCGTTTTTTTACCATTCTTCCAATCTTGGTGCCGGGTTCGAAAAATTTCCCCGTGAAAAGTTTTTTTCTTCCATAGAACAATAGTAACCGCTTCTCTGTGTATACTAAAATTTAATACCTTTAATCACGAACTCTTTTGAAAAATACCTTTTGTTTCTAAAGACAGCCCGCATCTCTGCTGGAGATTTGCCGGGCCATTTGATATAGATCCTATAGGGAACGGGGAAACCAATATGTTCAAACAAGTGCTTGCGATCGTGCTTTGCGTGCTGTTGCTTTGCCTATGCTCCGGCTGTGGGGGTTTTAAAGACAATGGCACTTTTACCTATTTACTTCCGCAAAACGTAACTTCCTTAGATCCACAGACCACTTCCGAAAGCTCTGCGGAACTGGTCATCAACTCCCTGTTTGAAGGGCTTTGCCGCATTGACGAAGATGGGGAAACCGTACCTGGTGTAGCCCGCAGTTGGAAGGCCAACGACAACGATACCCAGTTTACCTTCTCCCTGCGTTCTTCCGCCCAATGGAGCGACGGCACACCGGTTACTGCCCAGGATTTTGTCTTTGGGATTACCCGGGCTCTGTCCACCAATACAGGAACCCTTCCGGAAGACTTGCTGTTGATTCAAAACGCCCAAGCCTTTGCCGCCGGTGAGGTGGATGCTTCTTCCCTGGGGGTAGTGGCCGAGGACGATCAAACTCTGGTGATCCGTTTGGAGAAAAGCAATCCAGATTTTCCTTCGTTCACTGCGGAAACCCACTTTATGCCCTGCAATCAAGCGTACTTTGAAGCCTGTGCCGGGCACTATGGACTTTCCTCGGAGTACCTGATCACCAATGGCCCCTTCACCTTTGGAAGCGCCTACGCATGGCAAACCGATTCAGGAAAACGCTCCATTACACTGACACGTTCCGAAACCTATCACGGGGAACACAATGTACGGCCTGCCAGCGTGACATTCCTGATCGATTACAGTGATTCCTTTGATACAGATCCTATCAGCGCCCTGGTAAACGGCAGCGTAGATATTCTGACCTTGACAGAAACGCAAGCGGCAGAAGCCAAAGAACAGGGCTGTGGCATTCTCACTTTGGACGACGCAGTGACCGGCTTATTGCTCAATCCCCAATCGGAAAAGCTGGAAAATACCACTCTGCGGTCCCTGTTTTTCAAAACGCTGGACCGGGCAGATTTGCTGGCCAAACGTGGGGACGCTTTAGAGGCGCAAGGGATCATGCCCGCCTGTGTCCTATGGGACGGGGAACCCTATTACAGCGCGGGAACCCAGGCATACACCTTGCAGGACAAGGAAGCCACACAAGCTATTCCCTCTTTGTTAAAAGAGCTGGAATTGGAGCAAGTGCCCAGCATTACCGTAATCTGCTTGGACGATCCGGATTCGGTGGCCGTGACCAACAGCTTTTTGGCAGCTTGGAACAGCTCATTGGGCAACGCCTTTAATTTGGAGCGTTTGACTGCCAGCGAATTTCAAAGCCGGATCGCTTCCGGAAATTACGAAGCAGCCCTCTATACCCTGCGGGCTGGCGGAACCACTCCCTATGACGTGCTGAAAGCTTTTGAGAGCACGGCGAACCCCACACTTTTAAAAAGTGAAGCCTATGACCAGTCTTTGTTATCTCTCAACTATGACTTAGCTTCCTATCAAGCCGCGGAAACCCAGCTGCAAGAAAGCTATGTATTTTATCCTATTTTCCAGGAGCAGACGTATTACGCCACCAGCCCCAAAACACGAGGGATCACGGTAGCACCCAATCAAAGCATCGATTTTACCGGCGCCCGCAAACGGTGATACAGACACGGTGTTTCCCACTGGAATCAAAGTCCATAAATATAGCGAAAAAAAGCCAAAAAAAGCGGCAGGAGACAATTCCCGCCGCTTTTTCGCTGTCTATAACCGGTTTTATTGAATGGAACAATCCAGGTAGTGCTCCAGCTCCTCATCGTCTTTTTTCTTATCCAAATAAAACATCAGAGCAGAAAGAGCCGCCACAACAGCCGCCACAGCAGCCACAATTCCGATGAACATAGCCAGCTTACTTCCCTTTCTCATATAGGAACACCTCCATGCGTCTAGTATTCTTTTCTTATGGTTAATCATACTCAATCTGGGCAAAAAAGTCAACCGGAAAAAAGGGCAAAAAAACAGCGCAGTGACAATTTTCCATGCCCTGCGCACTGTTTTTTCAATATTCCGCAAATATTCCGCAAACGCCGGATTACGCACCCGCGTTAAGCTTCTTAGCGAGGGCGGACTTTCTTCTGGCAGCGGTATTCTTGTGAAGGATCCCCTTAGCGGCAGCCTGGTCGATCTTTTTGATGGCAACACGCACAGCAGCGGCCTTGTCCTCAGCACCGTTGGCAATGGCAGCGTTAGCCTTTTTGATCTCGGTCTTCAGCTGAGAGTTGATGGTCTTATTCTGCATGGTCTTGGTGGCGATCACCTTCACGCGCTTTTTAGCAGATTTGATGTTTGGCATAAGTCACACCTCCTTTTAGAACGCAGAAATTATGATACCACGAGAACGGGAAAAAAGCAAGTTATTTTTTGATTTTTTGATTTTGAAATTGACATCTTTCACCCTGTGTTGTAAAATAGTTCCGTGTGAAAGCTCCCTTATTTTTAAACCGTTTTTCCATATGCCCCGGTAGCTCAGTTGTATAGAGCGGTCGCCTCCTAAGCGACAGGCCACCAGTTAGAGTCTGGTCCGGGGTGCCAACCCAAACAAAAGAGCCGGAATCCTTACAAAAGAGGAATCCGGCTCTTGTTTTATGGATCGATCCGTCGAATCCTTAGGAACCCTTGTTGCCTGTACTTTGTCGTTCCATTACGGCAAAACTGTCAAAGTTCCCGTGGAGTACACGCGGCCCCCTTCTTCCAAAGACAGGCTAAAATCGCCCGGCTCCACCACAAAGCGCATGTGGGGATCCCACAGACCAAGCTCAGACATTCCCAAAGACAAGCAGCAGGCTTTCTCCTCTCCCGCTTTCAGGAACACCTTATCAAACGCCTTTAACTCACGGACACGCCGCACTGTGCTGGCTTGCAGATCCCGGATAAACAGCTGAGGAACTGCCCAAGCGTCCTGATCCCCCACGTTTTTCAGTGCGAACCGAACTTCCACAGTTTCTCCACTTTGCAGTTGTTCCACCGTCACCGCCTGGGGGAACTGGACCTGTTCCAGTGAAAACTCCGTATAGGAAAGCCCGTAGCCAAAGGGATACAGGGCGTTGTCTTCCCCATCGCAATAATGCATGGGACGGTAAGAGGACTTGTGATTATAATAGCAGGGAAGCTGGCCTACGCTGCGTGGCAGTGACGCCGGCAGCCGGCCGGAAGGAGCAATTTTCCCAAGAAGGATCTCCGCCAGTGCCTGTCCTCCCCAAGGGCCGGGATAGAACGAATACAATACTCCCTGGGCTCCCGCGCAAAGCTCGGGAATGGCGTAAGGCCGCCCTGCGATCACTACCGCTACCACCGGGGTACCTGTCCCCAACACCGCTTCACAGAGCTGGTCCTGCAACCCGGGAAGCCGCAGTGTGGAACAATCGATGCCTTCACCGCAATCCATCATCACACCGCCATCTGTTTCCGCAGCGCCATTGATGTCAAATTTTGCTCCCGCGAACCGGCTGGAAGAACCGCCTACCGCCAGAATGACAAGATCACTGTCCTGGGCCAATTTGACCGCTTCCTCGATTTCCGAGGAATCCTGACCGCATACAGGACAACCCTGAACATAGCGTACCTGCTCCTCTCCCAGAAGGGCCCTTAGCCCCTGCAGCAAGGTGACTCCGCTCCCTTCCCGCATGGCTGGCGTGTAGTCTCCCAATTGATGGTACAGGTTATCCGCATTGGGGCCAATCACCGCAATCCGCTTGCCCGAAGCTTTTAGCGGCAAAATCCCCTGATTTTTCAACAGAACCGCTCCCTGGCGGGCAAGCTCCAAACTTTGAGGATACTGCTCCACGGGGAATTTCATCGGTTCCTCTTCTTCGGACAAGTAAGGCTCTTCAAACAAGCCCAACTGGAATTTCAACTCCAACACCCGCAGAGCTGCCCGGTCCACTTCCTTTTCAGAGACCAGCCCTTGTTTCACGGCTTCTTCCAAGTGGGAAAAGGCTTTATCCCACAATCCAATATCTACGCCGGCTTCCAGCGCCATCGCTCCGGAAGCCACTGAGGAGCCCGTAAGATTATCCAGCCGGTCAATCGCGCATCCGTCTGCCATCACAGCCCCTTTGAATCCCAATTCGCCCCGCAGAATGTCCTGGAGCAGCTCTTTGTTGCCGTGGCAGTACATACCGTCGATCTCGTTATAAGCCGCCATTACACCGGCAACGTCTTCCTCACAGCAGGCCTTCATGGCGGGAAGATGAATTTCCCGCAGCTCCCTGGGGCCGATCCGTGCCGCGCTGGCGTTTACGCCGCCAGTGCCTTCTCCCTGGGCACAGAAATGCTTGGCAACCACAGGGACGCCTTCTTCCTGGCACCCCTTCACTGCTTTACCGGCCAGGCTGGCGGCCAGGAAGGGGTCTTCTCCATAGCACTCTTCGCTGCGTCCCCAGCGGGGATCCCGCAAAATGTCCAGCATGGAGATCAAAGCATAATGTACCCCGATCTCTTTCAGCTGTTTTCCACACACACGATACGCTTCTTCCGTGAGATCAGGGTTCCAAGCGGCGCCTACCCCTAGATTTACCGGCAATAAGTATCCGCCCAAAGCCTGATGGCCATGGGGGCATTCCGTGCTCATCAGCATGGGGATCCCAAAGCGGGAGTGTTCCATCACATAGCGTTGGGCCAAATTATAGGCTTTTTTCATGTATTTCCCGTACAACCCATTGGAATAGTCTCTTTGGGACCAAGGATCCGCCCGGTACAGGCCATACAGCACTCCCAGGCCGCCATAGCGTTCCACCTCCTCCTGGAACTCCGGAGAAAGGGTGATCTCATCTCCCTGGCGGGTATAGGCGGAAAAGCCATACAGCCTCTGGTTGATTTGTCCAACCTTCTCCCGCAGAGTCAGCCGGGACAGAAGATCTTCCGCCCGCTCCCGGGGCGATTTGGACACGTCTTGAAACAGCATAAATTTACCTCCCTTTTTTTGGTCGATTCCCAGCGTCAAACAACTCCTACTCCTTTGGACGTCCCGGGCTTTTCGCGGTTCCGCGATACGCCGACGGCGTCATGCCAAACGTATTCTTAAATACCGTAGCAAAATATGTGGCGCTGGAAAAGCCTACCTGAGCTGAAATCTCCACCACTGTTTTATTCGTTTCCAACAACGCTTTCTTCGCCTGTTCCAGGCGGACAGTGGTGACAAAGGTGTGATAGGACACTCCTTTCACAGATTTGAACACCTTCCCCAAATAGACCGTGGAAAGCCCAACCTCCTTGGAAATCCGTTTCAAGGACAGGTCTGGGTCCCCATAATTCTCCACCGTGTACTGCTCCACCAGCCGGACCAGGCTTTTGTTCTTTTCCTGGTAACTGGGCGGGTTGATGTTCTCCGTATTGAGAAAATCGCCTTTCTTTATGAAATTTTCCATATGAAGGCAATCTTGCGCTTTTTCACAGGACTGACCAATATCATCGAACTGATCCACCACAGGTCCCATACAGGCGCTCAACTGGATATGGAGATGCTCCAAAGCACATCCCTTCAGTGTTTCGAAACACTCCCTGCAGTTCTCCTCCCGTAAGGTGGTAGGAAACAGCAGCAGCAAGGCCAAATAGTCCTCCTTTAAGTCCGAAGCATAACATTGAAAATACTTGGAAAAGATTTCTTCCGCTAAATTTCCAATGGTATACTGGATCAAATTGAACTCCTGCTCTCGTTCTTCCTCACGGATCTCATATTCGGGCCAGAACTTCAACAGCAACACACTGTAATAAGGGGAAGCGTACTTCTGAAGCAAGGCCCCATAGCTCTTTTCCGAAATGGAAAACGGCATGTCCCTGCCAAACAACACACTGCTCAAATACAGGGAATCCAAGTGCTTTTCGTTCAGGTACCGTTCATGCTCCA
Organism: Clostridiales bacterium; assembly: GCA_019416395.1. Classification (GTDB taxonomy): domain Bacteria; phylum Bacillota; class Clostridia; order Oscillospirales; family Acutalibacteraceae; genus Acutalibacter. Next base: position 7,713 of record DXXH01000018.1, on the reverse strand, counting down.
TCTGGTTGAGAAACCGCTCCAAATATTGGATTTCGTTAAACTTCTCCTCCGAAGGAGATGAGTCTCCCAAACGTTCCACCAGATGCACCAGCGGCTTTTGGATCTGTCTGCTGAAAATCAGCGACATCACTGTGCACACCGTTAAAAACAGCAGCATAATCGCCGAAAAGACAATCCCCAGCGTGCCATAGGTGGTCAAAAACTGAGGATAGCGCTGGGCGTCGATAAACCACCAATCCAGAGACTCCGACTTGGCGAAATACAATGTCAGTTGCAGCTCCGGATCCTCGTGGGTGAAAAAGCTTCCCAACGTTTCGTGTTCCTGTAAAATGCGTTTCACCTGCTCCTGGTCCAGCTCCGGCAGTGGGAAACTGTCCGGATATTCAATCCAGTTTCCGTCACAATCCACCACAGCTACCCGGTGGCTGTTCTCCTCCTCGTTCCCAATGGACAGGCTGAAACGGTCCACATTCACGTCTACAATTATAGCACATTTCCACGCCGGCAACTGATATAAAAATGAAACTACTTGATATTTTTGATCCGGATCATAAAATTGAATTGTGCGCCGGAGAATCTGGTTCTCCTGCTGGGAAAAACTTTCTGCCAAAGCCACATTGATCCGGTCATTCACATTGGTGCCGGAAGACTGGACTGAAGTCTTGTGCTCCAGATTGACCACGGAAATATCCACCACATAGGGATAATTCGCCTTATAATTGTTCAGCTCTTGGTACAGGTGGTAATTGGTCAGCTTGTTTTCCTGGTCGCTGCCCATAAAACTGATGGTATCACCGTGAGTAGCCACCATGGAACTTAAATTGTCCACATCGTTTTTCAGGTACTCCGACACCACTACCAGCTGATTCAAAATTTTTTCAGCGCTCTGTGTGCTGTTGACGCTAAAGTAGTGCGTCACTACCCCCAGCAAACTGCCAAAAACAATCACGGTAAACAGAACGACGCTGAGGATATAGACAAAGAAAAACTTTCGGTAAAAGGGATACGCTCCAAATTTTCTCAATCTTTTTTTCATACATTCCTTCTCTCTTGTCCGTATGTGTTTCAATACCCCGGCGTCTTTCTGTCACCTTCGCCTATGCCCTGCTGCCATATTGGAAACAGGATTCAACCTTCACGCCAAAGGAGCCGTGAAGGGATAGTCGATCACAATCCGGCCTTCCCCTTCGTCCCCAATGCCTGCGTACAAATCCACTTTGCCGTCCTCCCGCATGACGATCCCGGAAGTAAACGTGCAATCCGCCAATTGGGGCAGTTTGGGTGCTGCTGGGGGATAACAGCCCCGGGTGCCGATCACCTTGCGCTCTGACACCTGGAAGGTCTCCGGATCAAACTCAAAGGAAATATTGACGTACACCGACAGAGGCTCCACTCCGTCCCCTTGGGGCTGAAGGTAGCTTTGGTGGCCGATGATTCCCAGCTTTCCTCCTTCCAACAGATACACCTGGTTGCAGCCTCCCCATTCTCCCTGGTCAAAAATCCCCTGGATTGGTTCCGCGTTCTCAATCACCTGGTCGGTCAGCTCGTCCAAATTCTTTATGACGGCAAATCCTATCATGGATTCGCTCCCATACTTCTCTTTCACCGCTGCATTCCGGGGACGGGAAAACACACCGATGGTGCCGTCTTTTCTGTCCACCAAGCGAATGTCTTTCATGCCCTCGGGGCCTGTGGTAAAATACTCCAAATCGCTCAAGTCGGTACCACGGTAAAAATAGCCGTAAACCGTGTCGATCTTTCCACTCTTTTTCCGCACATGGGTGCCGCCCAGCACAAACTGGCCCTGAATTTCAGCGATATAGGGATCTTCCAATTGATAGATCATCTGGTCCGGCACCAGAGAATACTCATCTTTTCCGGTCTTTTCAAACAGCCGCACAATGGAATTGGCCCACTGGTCTGCCTTCTCCACCCGTCCGTAAATATACTGCTTCCCGTCCTTCTCAAAGGGGATCGAGCAATTGTATACCGTGAAGCCGTCCACCCCGTTAAAAGTGAGCCGGGCACTTTCGTATACCCGTTTTTCCCGCTCCTGCTCGAATTTCTCTTTCTGCTGTTGGATCGTCATGGAAATTCCTCCTACATTCATTTTTTTCTGGCATAACCCATTTTATCCTTGAGAGAATGAGAGGCTGCCAAATCTGGCAGCCTCTCCCAAAGCACCTGTGACATTTTCCCATCGCAGAGGCTGTGTGATTGGACTCTTATTGGATTGCCTCCAACTGAGCCTGGAACTCTGCGACCACATCATCTACGCCGGCAGCGTCCAACTGTTCCAAAGCAGCGTCAATTCCACTGTCGTAATCGGTAATGCCCCAAGCCATGGGAAGCAGCACCGAGGAAATAACCGTCTGCACGTCGGCCAGCTGGGTCTGTACCTTCGACGCGTCAAAGGTCAGGTTTGCGGCAATTCCGTTCACCGCGTCTTCATCTACCTGATAGAGATGTTCATTCTGATCCGGGGGCACAGAAGCATCCAGATAGCTGAAGTTCAGATTGCCTACCATCCAAGTCGCCACAGAGAAGGGAACCTGATTGGTTTCGGGATCCAAAATGGTGGTGTAGGTGTGATCCTCGCCCAGTTCGTAATCCACGCCTTCGCTTCCGTAGCAGAACAGGTCATAGTTTTCCTGGCTGGCATACAACCAGTTGAAGAACTTCACTGCTGCTTCGGGATGCTCGCTGGACAAGGGAACTGCGTTCAGGTTCTTTGTGCCGTAAGGACGGATGGGGTCAGAACCGTTGAGATAATCATACCACACAATATCGCCGGGTTCCAGACCGGGCACGTTCTGGGCCATCAACGTTACGCTGCCGGGAGTGCCGTCATCCACAAACCAGTTGCCCAGTTCCCGCTGATTGCTGATCTGATCGCTGGTCAGGGTGAGGATATCGGGATTGATAAAGCCCCGGTCATACCATTCCTTCGCGTTGCGGCAGCTCTCTTCAAAGGCTTCGGTTTCATAGTAATTGGTAATGGTGCCGTCCTGGTTCACATACACCACATCTTCGTACAACACGAAATTGGTGTCGCTGGGAGCAAAGAAATACGCGCGCTTATCGTCGTTGGCCAACCGGCAGAAATAGGGCGGGCTGTCCCCGGTCCAATTGTCCAGGACTACCTGATAAGCCTCTGTCAGCTCCTCGAAGCTGGTGGGCATTTCCAAGTTATTGGCGTCCAACAGGTCTTGCCGGATGGTGGCCTCACGGAGAATGGGCTCCAGCCAATAGGCGGGAATACCGTACTGGACTCCACCTACCTGGCAGTTGGTCATGCCCAGATCGGGAACATTTGCGGTGATGTTCTCACCATATTGCTCCATGGCGTCGGTAATATCCGCCAAAGCGCCCCGGGATGCATAGCTGGTCAGGGTGACCCGGTCGCTCATGACCTGGAAGCAATCGAAAGGCTCACCGGTGGAAAGCATCAGGTTGATCCGCTGATCCCACACGTCCCAAGCAATGTAGGTCATCTCAATCTGGATTCCCACACCGTCAGCGGCCAATTTTTCATTGACGTCCGCCAAGCCACGTTCTTTGTCCTGGGGTTCGTCGCCGGGCACCACAAAAGTAAAGGTGACCATTTCGCTGTCCGCACTTTCCTCGGATGATTCTTCGGCGGAGCTCTCTGAGGTTTCTGCCGAAACGGTAGATTCGCCAGCAGAGGAATCGGTCCCGCTGGCAGATGAAGTTTGCTCATTCTGGCCGCAGCCCGCAAAAGCGGAGACCATCAGAAGGCAAGCCAGCAGTAGGGCTTTCGCTTTTTTCATTCTCTTGTTTTCTCCTTTGCTTTAAAATATTTATGTTCAGCCCTTTACAGAGCCAACCACCAGACCTTTTACGTAGTATTTTTGCAGGAACGGATAAAGTAAAATAATGGGGCCTACCGTGATGACCGCAGTTGCCATTTTCAGGGATTCCGTAGGCGTTGTAGCCTGAATGGAACCACCCAGGCTTTGCAGATCCTTGAGCATGCTGATTTGAGATTTCAGCTGTAACAGCAAATACTGAATGGGATAGAGCGCTTTATCGTCCACCAGCATAATGGCGTTCCACCAATCGTTCCAATAGGCCAGCCCATAAAACAGCGCCACTGTGGCGAGTCCGGGAACCGACAAGGGAAAATAAATGCGGAAGGCGATGATTGCATCGTTGGCACCGTCTATGGTGGCGGACTCCCGAAGCTCATCGGGAAGACCGCTCATAAAATTGCGGACCAAGAACAAGTTGAAGGTGTTGAACATCAGGTTGGGAACCAGCAAAGCGAAAATATTGTCCCGTAAGTGCAGGTTGGTGCAAATCAAATACCAAGGCACCATGCCCGCCCCAAACACCATGGGGATAAAGAAATACATTCCCAGGGCGTTGCGGTATTTCACATTTTTATTGGCCAGGGTATACGCCGCCAAACCGGTCATGACCACCGCCACAATGGTTCCCACCACGGTGACAAATATGGAAACAATGTAACCCTGTACCACGCTGGAACCTTTGTTGAACATCAGTTCATAAGCATACGTGGAAAATTGCTCGGGAAAGAAACTATAACCATTGCGCATGATCGCCCGTTCGTCGGTAAACGATACGATCAAAGTCAGCAGCATGGGTAACACTAAAATAAACAGGCTTATAAAAAAGTTTCCCCAGGTATATTTCCGGTTAGCCTTCGCGGGCTTTTTTACTTTTGCCATGATTTCCCCTCCCCTCTCAATACAAAGCGCCTTCGGGGTAGAATTTCCGGGCAAGCCAGTTACTACCATAAACCATTACAAACCCAATCGCCGACTGGAATAAGCCGATGGCAGTGGACTGGGAAATATCTCCCACCTGCCGCAAAGCACGGAAAATATAGGTATCCACAATATCCGTAGTGGGATAGAGAGTTCCGTTGTCTCCCACCAAAGCGTAGATCATGCCAAAATCGCCGTACATGATTTTACCCAAAGAAAGCAGCGTCATGATGATCACCGTGGGCATTATCAGAGGCAGCGTGATCCGGCCCATCATCTGCCGGCGGTTGGCGCCGTCAATGGCAGCGGCTTCGTACAGACTGGAATCAATGCTGGTAATTGCCGCCAAAAAGATGATGGCGCTCATTCCGGAGCCCTTCCAAATGCGCATTAGCACCAAAATTGCCGGCCAAACCTCAGGCGTGGCGTACCAGTTGAAGGTTTCCAGGCCCATTTTCTCCATCATGATATTGACAATGCCGTAGCTGTTGGAAAACAGGCTGAGCAAAATGTAGCTGACCATGATCCAGGAAATGTAGTTGGGGAACAGCATGACCGCCTGGGTCACTTTGGTATACCACCGGCAACGAAGCTCATTTAAAAGCAACGCCAGCAGCACCGCCATAACCGTGCCTGTAATGATAAATAAGATGTTTAGATACAGCGTATTGAACGTGACGCGAAATGCGTTTTGGGAACTGAAGAAAAAGCTAAAATTCTGGAATCCCACCCACTCACCGTTAAAGATGATATCGATTATGCCGCTTCTTCTGTAATCGTATCTTTGGAAAGCCAGCAGCATATACGGATAAGCGCAATAGCTGAAAATGAGCACATACACCATGGCGGGCAGTGCGATTAGGTAGGAAAAATTATTTCTGACCACATCGCGAAAGAAACCACCTTTTTTTGACCTATGTCCGTGTTCTTTTGCTTTTTTCGTTATCATCTCAAGCAATCCCTCCTAAATATTATGTGTTTAAGCGATTAAATTTGGTTATATTCTATCAATCCATTTTTCATTGCACAAGGAATCAAAAATTAACAAACCCTTCAAAAAAGTGATATCTGGCCTTAAAAAACGCAAAAATTGCTTAAAAAATCAAACATTTCTTTGTTTGTGCTTCTATCTTTTACAAAAAGCACTCGGGGAATCTGGTAGTTATGACCACCGGTTATAGAGTATTTTTCTGGAAGTCATATCCGCCTTATCAATGGGGGAATTTCGCCTTCTAAAACACATAAAAAGAACGATGCCTTCCACTGATACAGTAGAAAACACCGTTCTTTAAGTCTGAAAAATTCTTTTTTACTTAGCCGGTAATTCTAGCTTTTCAATTCCCCACTTTCCAGATTCCGTTCAGATATGTCGGGAATCTTCCGTTTTCTCTACATACCTGCTAGCAAAGAGTAACCCCATAGACCAGCAGAGACTCCTTTTTTTATTCTATATTCTTTTCGCTACCTAAAAGCCCACACTAGAAATCCCTAAATTGATATGTAAACTAAAACCGCTTTACATATAATACTAGAATTTTGTCAATACACACCTTAATTTTCCTGAATTTTTCAAATATTGACAAGCTTATTAGCTTTACATCAAACTTTGAAACAACCGCTCTATGCCAAAGCTAGATTTCCCCATTTTTATCTGTATTTTCCCTTATGGGTTGCAAAATTCTTTCTTCCCTGCTATGATAAAAGCCATTATTCTTTACAGAGAATCGAGTGAGTCCCATGACGTACGGCACCGTGATTGAAGGCCAATTTCTAGCCCGTCCCAACCGGTTTATCGCCCACGTGGAAACCAAGGACGGACTGCAGGTTTGCCACGTAAAAAATACCGGACGGTGCCGGGAGCTGCTTGTACCAGGGGCCACCGTTTACTTGGAGCAGAGTACCAATCCCAACCGGAAAACCGCCTATGACCTGATTGCCGTCCAAAAAGGAAAGCTGCTCATCAACATGGACAGTCAGGCTCCCAACCAGGTGGCCGAAGAATATCTTCCAAGGTTGTTTCCGGGTTTGGAAGCTTACCGCCGTGAATGCGTGTGGGGTAACTCCCGATTTGATTTTTCTGTGGACGCTGCTGGCGAACGGTGGTTTATGGAAGTAAAAGGCGTCACCCTGGAAGATGAAGGTGTAGCACTCTTCCCTGACGCTCCCACCCAACGGGGTGTAAAACACCTGCGGGAACTTTGCCGTTGCCAAGAGGAAGGCTACCGGGCCTGTGTTTTATTTGTGGTACAGATGAAGGGAATCCGCTATTTCACCCCCAATCGTGCCACCCATTTGGAGTTCGCCCAGGCTTTAGAGGAAGCCGCCGCCTCAGGCGTAAGGCTGGAAGCAGTTGACTGCCTGGTGACCCCCAACTCGCTGGTTCCAGACGCCCCGGTAGAAATTCGTCTGAAAGATCCCTTTTCCCTTTAGTTTCCCACCAGGAAGTCCAGAACGTTCCATCCGGTAGAAGTTTGGGATTTATAAAGCTCCGTGTACCCACAGTTTGTACAGGAAACCGTTACGAATCTTTTGTTCTGCACGTCAAACAGCTTGGCAAAATTGCCGCCGGTGGCCTGAAATTGATCGGTTTCATACTGGGTGCAGCCGCATTTCGGGCATCTGTATTGCATTTTTTCCATGAAATTCTATCCCCTTTCTTGTTCCACTCATTTTACGTTTCATTTCTGACAGATAATCTTTCTTTTTCTTGACAAAATTCTTACAGTAGCCGTTCTTTTATCCCTTCTGCAACTGCTTGACTGGAAACACTTTTGTAATCACGGATTTTATTCCTGATGAATTCCAAACTTTTCTATGTTTTTATCAATAAACAGTTTTTTCGATTGTTATTTCATGATTTCTAGGAAAAATACAGGGAGTTTTTATTGACTTTTGCAATTTTTTCACCTATGATAATCTTAAGAGACAGGTACGTGACCGCAGGAATATAACAGCCCAGGGG
>DXXH01000017.1:32135-35220 GCA_019416395.1 Clostridiales bacterium | reverse complement strand
CAGCAGCTTTACCCCGGAATTGACAATCAAATTCCGGGCGCTCATTTCAGGCTGGGACAGTTTTTCCTTTGTCAGCTGCCACACTTCTTCCGCTGTCTCCCCGTTGAGAATCCCCTGGTAACCAAAGTATCGGCGAAGTTCCAAATGGCTCCAATGATACAAGGGATTGCCAATGGCCATTTCCAGAGTTTCCGCCCATTTCTGGAATTTCTCCCGGTCCGGAGCGTCCCCCGTCACCCAGGGCTCCGCTACGCCATTGGCCCGCATCAGCCGCCATTTATAATGGTCGCCTCCCAGCCACACTTGGGTGATGTTCTCAAACTTCCTGTCTTGGGCGATCTCCTTGGGATCGATATGGCAGTGGTAATCTAAAATAGGCATTCCCGCCGCTATCTTGTACAATTCCCTGGAAGCCGGCGTAGTCAGCAAAAAATCTTCGTCCAGAAACCCTTTCATAACACAACACTCCTCCTTAAAAAGGAAACTTTGCTCCCATTATAGTGTGGTGGGCCAGTCAAGTCAACGCCTTCTCTCCCTCATTCACACCTGGCCCAACAATTTGAGGAAGGCGCCTTCCGGTAAAATAACCGGCCCTTCCCCTTTGCTGGGAATTGGCTGGCTTCCTGCAGCAGAAATCACCAGGAAATCGGTTTGCGCCGTTACTTCCCGATCCAGCTTTGCTCCCACCTTAGCAGCCCGGTCCATGGCTTCTTCACGGGAAAGGCTTTTCAGCTCTCCCGCAAAAGCCAACCGCTTGCCGTAAAATGGATGACCGGGTACGCCAGGATACCGGGGCTTTTTCTTCTTTTCAAACAGTTTGACAAACTCCTCTTCCGTACCGTGGGAAAGAGCCATCGCCCGCAGCTTTTCATAACAGCCATAGGTGATCCAGCAATCCGCCAGCGCCCGGTGGGCTCCTTCATAAGGCACCCCCAGCGCTGCCGCCACGTCTCCCAGCCTGTGATGGGAAAGCTCCGGAAGCAGTTTCCGGGCAATCCGCAAATGGTCCAAAGAGTCGTTCCGGCAAGGTCTTCCCAAGTACTTCTGAAAGGAATCGTAGAGAAATGCCATATCAAATCCCACATTGTGGCCCAAAATCAAATCGTTCCCCAGAAAATCCTCTACCAAAGGCAACGCTTCTTCCGGAAGAGGGGCGTCTTCCAGCATTTCATCGGTAATGCCTGTCAGCCCTTGGATAAAATCGTCCACATAGCCCTCTGTCCACTCTCCATTTTTCTCTACATCCCGCCAAGGCGGCCGTATCAGTGTGGAAAATGTCTCCTGAACTTCCCCGCCACGGACCCGCAGGCCCGATACCTCGATGAGACTACAGCTCTCACTGGAGAGGCCAGTGGTTTCCGTATCCACCACGGTATAATCCCGGGGAAGGCAAAGGCGGCTTTTCCCCTTTCCCGGCCGGTCCACTTTCCCCATACGGCCACTCCTTTCGCCTTTTTCCCTTATTGTACCCCCTTATGTTCTCTTGCGCAAGGCATAAAAAGACGCCCTGGAACATTCCCCAAGGCGCCTCTCATATCCCCAAAATAATGTGTCCTTCGTCATGGACGGTTTCCAACGTCCTTTGCTTTTCCTCATATTATCCGACTGTCCATTCCGTTAACGCCGCTCGCAAAGCTGTAGCGCTGCTGGTATGAATCCGCGCCACAGGAATCTGGTTTTTCTTCGCTTCCTGGGTAACACTGATGACCATCTTATGGGATACGGTACTGATAAACAAAATGAGCAAATCTGGGCTTCCCAACTTACGCTTCAAGGACCCATTCTCCTTGGTAAATACCTTCGCCTTACAGCCGTGCTCCCTACAAATGCCTTCGTATTGAGCCGCCATTCGTTCGTTTCCGCCTACGATTACTACACTCATACCCTTTCTCCTTTTGAGGTGTCACTCCAGGTTCCAGATTTTCGTTTTTCTACTTTCTCTTAAAGGAGCCAGAAAGTAGTTTATCTTTGCGTTAGTGTAAACTAACCTTGCACTAATAAAGAAAGACGCCATAGTCATGCGCTCTAAAACAAAGTTAGTTAACACTAATTGACGATGTTAGTTTACAGGATTTTTGCTATTTCGTCAAGCACTTTTTCGGAAAACTTCTGAGAAATTGAATTTTTTCTGAACTTCTGGGTTTCCTTGTATCTTTAGGCAAGAAATGGTATACTAACCTTGTAAATCCGGTGTTTCCGGTATATTTCAGGAAAGCGAGGGACTGTTTATGAACTGCTATTATATCATTGGTCTGCGGGTAGACCATCGCCACGCCAACGCCTTGAATCTTCAGAAAACTTTGACGGAATTTGGCTGCAATATCAAACTGCGGGTAGGTCTTCACGAAACCGGCGAAGATTTCTGCTCCGACGATGGAGTAATCATGCTGCAAGCCTGCGGTGATAAGGAAACCATCGACAAAATGCTGGCCGCTTTCAACGACCTAGAAGGCGTCAAAGCCAAGTTGCTGGACTTGAACTGACACACGATGAAAGCGCTCCCCGGCCAAAGCTTGGGGAGCCTTTTTCTGCCATGGAAAGGAACTCAGTATATGGACACCCCTTTTTCCCAAAAGACTTTGGATTTTCTCTTTGAAAATAAGCTGCATGACAGCCGCGCCTGGTTCGGGGAACATAAAAAAGAATATCAATCCCTGGTCATTGAGCCATTGCGGCAACTGGTGATGGATTTGTCCCCTACCATGCTGGAACTGGATCCTGATTTTCAAACAGAGCCCCGTGTAGACCGGACCATCTGCCGGATCTGGCGGGATACACGATACACCAAAGACCCTTCTTTGTACCGGGATCACATGTGGATCATTTTTAAGCGTGGCGGCCGTATGCATGGCACAGACTATCCCGGCATTTACTTTGAAATCAATCTGGACGGCTTTTCCTATGGCTGCGGATTTTATCACGCTTCCACAGCGTACATGAATACGCTGCGTTCCAGGATTCTTGCAGGAGACAAGGAATTCCAGGCCGCCCAGTCCGGGTATTTGAACCAACAGGTTTTCCGCATGGAAGGAGACTGTTTCAAACGGCCCCGTTATGGAAACCGGACTCCAGAAGAACAGATCTG
>DXXH01000017.1:0-32125 GCA_019416395.1 Clostridiales bacterium | reverse complement strand
GACAGCCATGATTTTTCCCTGCTCTTCTCCCAAGAGCTGCCCCAAAAGCTTCTGCACGACTTGCGGCTCTTATTTCCAGTTTACCGTTTTTTGGTTTCCACTGCTGAGGAAACCCTGCGCTTGGAAACCCAGCGGGAACTTATCCAAAGATGACCCACTGCTCAGAATACGCAGACAATACAAAAAGGAGAGGTATGATACCTCTCCTTTTCTTATGAATAAGAGCTTATTTTTTCAATACGCCAATGGCATCGGAAATGGTCTTTTCATAGGCTTCCATGCCATACTTATCCACATCTGCCTTATTTTTGTCTCCGTGGGTCAGACAGCCTGCGCCGCCGATACAACCGCCCACGCAAGCCATGCCTTCAATAAAGTTGCCGGGAAGCACCTTTTTAGAAGCCTTCAGCAACGCCGTCCGGCAAGCCTCAATGCCATCACAAGCCACAGCTTTCAGGTCAAAGGTCTGATCCAGACCCTGTTCCTTCAAAGCCTCAGTCACCGCATCGCTCAAGCCACCACTGCGGGCGAAAATACGGCCGTAGTAGGAAGCGTTATCCAGAACGCCCTCTTCCAGAGAATTCAGATCAATGTCCCGGCTGTCAAACAATGCCTGCAACTCCTCAAAAGTGATCACGCTGTCAATGTAGGGACGCACCTTTTCCTTCTGGAATTCCATTTTCTTGGCGGTGCAAGGCCCAATAAACACCACTTTGCAGTTGGGCGTGGTCTCTTTGATATACTTGGCGATGGTAGCTGCCGGAGACAGGTTGTGGGAAATGTTGTCCTTCAACTGGGGGAACTGCTTCTCAATGTAATCCACAAAAGCCGGGCAGCAGGAACTGGTCAAGAAGCCCTTTTCTGCCAACTCCGCAGCTTCCGCGTAGGCCACCATATCCGCACCTAAAGCTGCTTCCACCACATGGAAGAAGCCCAGCTTCTGAATACCAGTCACTACTTGGCCAAGCTTGGCGTAACTGAACTGGCTGGAAATGGACGGCGCCACCACTGCGTAAAGCTTGTACTCTTCGTTGTGGTTGCTCTTTTTGATCATGTCCACCACGTCCAGGATAAAGGACTTATCCACGATAGCTCCAAAGGGACACTGATACACGCAGGCGCCGCAGGAAATGCAAGTCTCGTTGTCAATCGATGCTGCCCCGTCCTCGCCCATGCTGATTGCCTTGATCTTGCAGGCATTTTCACAAGGACGCTTTTGGTTCACAATGGCACTATAAGGGCACACCTTGGCGCACTGGCCGCATTCCACACATTTGGATTTATCTATGTGGGCATGAAGATGTTCGTCAAAGGAAATTGCTCCCCGGCGGCACGCGTCTTCGCAACGGTGGGCGATACAGCCGCGGCATGCGTCGCTCACATTGTATCCGCTCATGGGGCATTCATCACAGGCGATCTCAATCACCTCGATCACATTGGGATTGGACTTGTCTCCGCCCATCGCCAACTTGATCCGCTCTTCCACGATGGCCCGCTCTTTATAGATACAGCACCGCATGGTGGGCTTATCTTTGACGATCAGCTTGGGAATCTCGGTGTATGTATCCAGCAAACGGTCCTCAAAGGCATAGCGCGCCACTTCCCGGAGCACTTTGTATTTGAGATACTGTACCTGGGTGTCAAATTTTCTGTCCTTAATGGGCTTTGTGGCCATTCTGTTTGTACCTTCCTTTCCTGCGAAACGTCTTTAGAAGTAGCTTACTTTAATGCGTTTTCCCATCTTCTTGAGACATTCGCTCAACTCTTCCACCAAGCGCATTTTGATGTTGAAATTGATGGGCAAATTGGGGTTCTGGTGAGCAGGGTTGATCGCCCTTCCCACAAAGAAATTGATATCCGTCGCCTCTTCAAACAACATACGGGAAATCAAAGAAGCGCCGTCGCGTTTATAACCCCACTGTGTATACGAAGTGTTGTCCGTAATGACGTCCTTGGCGTACTCCAGCACTTTGCTGATGGTGATCACGCCTTCGGTAACCAAGTCCACACCCTCAATCTTCGCGATCGGCGGGATCTCGGGGTCCAGATAGTTCAAATCCGCCACCATGGGCTTATGCAGAAACTCAGAGGCCAAAGTGGACGTGGTACCACCGCAAACAATGTGCTTGCCTTCCTTGGAGAAGAACAGCGACATATATTTGTTGGTATCCTTCCGGTCGGAAGGCGGACCAATCATCAGGTTCACCTGAGAACGGTCACGGACTTTCACTACGCACACAGTGGTATCGTCCCCAGGGTGTCCGCCATACAGATGGTTGCACTCTTCCAGCAAGATGGATGCGTAGGTCTTGGCGGTATAGGTCTTATCGTACATCATCTCCAAAAAGTCGATGATGTCCTTCCGCTCCCAGCCAAAATTCAGGGACTTCCCTACCCCCGCGTGGATCGCGCCATCGCTCATGGTAAACAGGAAATCGTTTTCTTGGAGCTTGATCTTGGATTTGTAGATCATCTTCCCCTCAATCTCTGTGCCGGTCTTGGGAATTTCCACGAATTTCCCGTCCCGGATCAGAATCAGCAAGGGGTTGTCATACTGAATGATCTCCGCCTCTTCGTTTTCGATAATGTGTATGATGGTAAACGTGGAATAGGCCACGCCCCGCACAGCGCAGACCGGCAGTGTGGAGGCTATGGTGGAAACGCAGTCTTCCAGGCGCATATTGGCCGCCATCATCGTAGAGATGATCTTGGAGGTCAAGGAGGAAAGAATATTCGCCTTTACGCCGCTTCCCATTCCGTCCGCCAGAACAATCACTGTGGAGTTCTCCCCCTGCTCGACGATCTCAACGCGGTCGCCGCAGAGCTGTTCTCCCCATTTGTTCAGGCTTAAGTATCCAATATCCGTGCAAAGATTATTCATCTGCCAAGGAATCCTTCAGGTTGGTCAGCGCGATCTTTGTCTCCGCAGTAGTCTCGCCCAACAGGGAAGCGATTTCCTGCACCACGCGCATCTGCTTTTCGATGACCCGGTCCGTCACCTCTATGGTGTGCTGGCTGATCTTTTCCTTGTTCATGCGCTCCCGCTCTTCCTCCGTCACGTCACGCATGATGCACATCACTATGTGATAGCTCTTGTCGTAAATCACGCTCTGCTCCACATAGCGCTTATACTCGGTGAGATACACCTTTTCGTCCCGCACGCTCTTTCCTGTCTGCATCACGTCCAGGAACACCTTGGGATCCAAAACGCGGATCACCTGGTCGCCCAGCACATCGGAAGCGTGACGGATATTCATGATCCGGCAGGCGGCAGAGTTGATCTGCTGCACTTCCAGATCCTCATTGAGAACAATGATCCCATTGGGCGTATTGTTGATGATGGTATCGGAGAAGCTCTCGGCTTTTTCCTTCAGGAAAGGCAGGCACATATTGATGTTTGCCTTGCCCTGATACACGGCAACCGCCTTTTCCCGGCAGGTATTGTATCCGCAAGCGCCACAGTTGAGCTCCTGCTCCGGGCTGTTTTTGCCCATCTTCCGCAGGATCTCCTCGATCTCCTTCTCCCCGGGCATCTGGCGGTGCAGGCCAATAAACCGGTGATCCTTGATCAAGTCCGCAGACGCAGGCTGCTCCACAACGAAGTCCTTCTTGCCCGCATACCGGTTTACTGCGATGGTATCCGTCACAGGACGGCGGCGTTCCCGCTCCATGGCAGGGCCGCCAACACAGCTGCCAGCACAGATGGACATCTCAATGAAGCACTTCTTCAAGCGGCCTTCCTTGATGTCGTCCAAGGCGGCGATGCAGTTGTCAATCCCGTCTACCACCATGTAGGTATAGTCTTCGGAATCGCAATTCATGGAGCGGAGAATTCCCCCAGAGGTGGGGAACAAACGGGCACGGCTTTCCTCTAAGGTATCTTCGCCCTGCTCAACGGTCACGCTCTCCTGCTTGAACCAATCGGAAAGTTCTTCAAAGGTGAGCACGCAATCCACTGTGCCGGGATAAGCTTCCGCTTCCGCCTTTTTGGAAATGCAGGGCCCAATAAACACCGTCTTGACGCCAGGGTTTTCCTGCTTGATCTTCTGGCAATGGGCCTGCATGGGAGAAAGCACCGTTGCCAAATAAGGCAACGCTTCCGGATAGTACTTTTCCACCAGGGTATTCACAGAATGACAGCAAGTGGAGATAATGACCTCTTGCTTGCCTTCACGGACAATGTTTTCGTACTCGGTCTTTACGATGGACGCGCCCACAGCGGTCTCCTGAGCGCCGGAGAATCCCAGCTGTTTCAAAGCCTTCTCCATGGTGGCGATGGTCGCCCCAGGATAGTTCGCCACAAAAGAAGGCGCCACGCTGGCGATCACCGGGCCGGCCTTTAACAAAGCCACAGCACTGGCCACATCGTTGCGGATTTCCTTGGCGTTCTGGGGACACACCACAAAGCACTGACCGCACAAAATGCACTCGTCGTTTACGATCTGCGCCTGTCCCGTGGAATACTTGATGGACTTCACAGGGCAATGGCGGATACATTTATAACAGTTTACGCAGTTGGATTTTTTTAATTTCAAATATTCAGCCATGTTGGAACAACCTTTCACTCAAAAATAACGTTCCTGGCACGGCAAGCTCCATCAATGACAAATCATTGATGGAGCTTCCTGCGTTGCGATTCTTATTGTACTTTTGCAAGAATTTCCTTATCAAAGAAATCCTTGGTTGTCTCGGGAGACAGGGAATACAGCTTGTCGTCCAGAGTGACATTGACGCCGTTGACGCAGTTGCCCATGCAGAATGTGCCGCCCAATTCCACCTTGTCTTCCAGGTGGTTTTCCTTCACCAGGTACTGGAGCTGCTCCACAATCTGACGGGAACCTTTCAGATGACATGAACTTCCAATGCAAATGGTAACTTTCATGGAATTCTCCTCCTAAAAATGGTAAAAGTTCCTTTTAAAATAAAGAGAAGCCGCGCCACGCTCCCCGGCATGACGCGGAGACTCTTTTCACCATATATTCAGTTTTCCAGCAAAACCGTCAACGGATTATTCGTACTCTACCACGTTGACCCAGTGCATCAGGAACTCCCGCTCTTCGGGCTTGCCCTTCACAGACTGGGAAGCCGCCACGATGGGCAACCACTTCTGCACATACTGCTTGGCAGTATCGGTCTTCTTGCAGAACAGGTTCAGATACTTCTCAGCGGTTTCAATGTCCCCTGCCAGCCAGAACAGCAGATAGGTCCGGGCGGCGTCGGCGCTGGCGTTGCCCTGGGTCGCATGGGCCCAGTCCAGAATGGAATAGCTTTCCCCATCGGGGCTGATCACCACGTTGGTGGGGTTAAAGTCGCCATGGCACAGCTTGTTGTGGTTGGGCATGGAAGCCAGACGGGAATCCAGCTCGTAGCGGGTGGTGGCGTCCAGACCGGTCTGGGCGATCTTCCGCTTCATCTTTTCCTTCAAGCGGTTGAGCATGGGGCAGGTCTTGGACTGGACTTCCATCTGAATGTCCACAAAACGCTCCAGATATTCGTCCTTCTTGTCGGGATTCTCCGCCATCAGCTGAGCCAGGGTCTTGCCCTCGGCATAGCTGGTGACAATTGCCCACTTGCCGTCGATTTTCGTGACCTCTTCCACACCGGGAATGGGCAGGCCAGTCTCTTCCACACGGGCGATATTCAAGGCCTCGTTGAGGATATCAGCCTTGGAATATCCCTCGTCAAATACCTTGATCACATGGTCCCCATCGCGATAGATGGTCTTGGAAGTCCGTACAGCGATTACCTTTTCCAATTTCATGGTAAAAACTCCTCCGTTTTATTACTTGCCGTAGTAGCACTTCAGATAGATTTCTTTGATTTCGCTCATCAAGGGATATCTGGGGTTAGCGCCGGTGCACTGGTCGTTGAAGGCGTTCTCCACCATCTCGTCCAGAGTATCCAGGAAGTACTTCTCGTCTACGCCATAATCTTTGATGGTCTTCTTGATGCCGATCTTTTCCTTCAAGTCTTCCAAAGCCTTGATGAAGTTCTCAAAGACCTCGTCGTCGTTCTTGCCCTGAATGCCGCAGAAACGGGCAGCTTCCACGTAACGAGCCTTGGCATGAGGATACTGATACTGGGAGAAGGTACCCATCTTGGTGGGAACTTCCGCGGCGTTGTAACGCATCACGTCGGTGAGGATCAGAGCGTTGGCAATGCCGTGGGGCAGGTGATGATAAGCGCCCAGCTTGTGAGCCATGGAGTGGTTCACACCCAGGAACGCGTTGGCGAACGCCATACCAGCCATGCAGGAAGCCTCAGCCATACGCTCACGGGCATAGGGATCCTTCGCGCCGTTCTCATAGCAGGAAGGCAGGTAATCGAACACAGCCTTCATAGCCTTCAGTGCCAAACCGTCGGTGAAGGGAGTGGCCATAATGGACACATAAGCCTCCAGAGCGTGGGTCATAACGTCAATACCAGAAGCGCTGGTCAAGCCCTTGGGCTGAGTCATCATGTTGTCAGCGTCAACAATGGCCATGGTGGGCAGCAGCTCGTAGTCAGCCAGAGGCCACTTGGTGCCGGTCTTCTCATCGGTGATGATGGCGAAGGGAGTCACTTCGGAACCAGTACCGGAAGAAGTGGGGATAGCAACCATGATTGCCTTCTCGCCCATCTTGGGGAACTTGTAGATACGCTTCCGGATATCCATGAAGTCCATGGACATGGACTGGAAGTCGGCATCGGGATGCTCGTACAGCACCCACATGATCTTGGCAGCGTCCATTGCGGAACCGCCGCCCAGAGCGATGATCACGTCAGGCTCAAAGTCGCGAATCTGCTTGGCGCCTTCCAGAGCGCAGCCCAGAGTCGGATCGGGAGCTACATCGTAGAAGCAAGCGTACTGAATGCCCATTTCGTCCAGCTTGTCGGTGATGGGCTTGGTATAACCATTTTTGAACAGGAAGGTATCGGTAACGATAAAGGCCTTCTTGCGGTTATACTCTGTCTTCAACTCATTCAGGGCAACGGGCATGCAGCCCTTCTTGAAATAGACCTTCTCAGGCACTCTGAACCACAGCATGTTCTCTCTCCTCTCGGCAACCGTCTTGATGTTGATAAGGTGCTTGACACCCACGTTCTCGGAGACGGAGTTGCCGCCCCAGGAACCGCAGCCCAGGGTAAGGGAGGGAGCCAGCTTGAAGTTGTACAGGTCGCCGATACCGCCCTGGGAAGAGGGAGTATTGACCAGAATACGGCAGGTCTTCATAGCAGCCTGATGTTTGGCCATCTTTTCCTTCTCAGCCACGTTGATGTACAGAGAAGAGGTGTGGCCGTAGCCGCCGTCAGCAATCAGATGCTCAGCTTTCTCAATGGCCTCGTCAAAGGTCTTTGCCTTGTACATGGCCAGCACGGGAGACAGCTTCTCGTGAGCGAACTCCTCAGAGATGTCCACGCTCTCCACTTCGCCGATGATGATCTTGGTGTTTTCGGGCACGTCAACGCCAGCCAGGGCAGCGATGGTGTGGGCCTTCTGGCCAACGATCTTGGCGTTCAGAGCGCCGTTGATGATGATGGTCTTGCGGACCTTCTCGGTCTCAGCTTTATTCAGGAAATAGCAGCCGCGCTTGATGAACTCGTCTTTGACAGCCTTGTAAACCTTGTCCAGAACGATGACGGACTGCTCGGAAGCGCAGATCATGCCGTTATCAAAGGTCTTGGAATGAATGATGGAGTTCACGGCCAAAACCACGTCGGCAGTGTCGTCGATGATGGCGGGAGTGTTGCCAGCGCCCACGCCCAGAGCGGGAGTACCGGAAGAATAAGCAGCCTTCACCATGCCAGGGCCACCAGTAGCCAGAATGATGTCGGACTCAGCCATCAAAGTGTTGGTCAGCTCCAGGTTGGGGATATCGATCCAGCCGATCAGCCCTTCGGGAGCGCCAGCCTTCACAGCAGCTTCCAGCACAACTTTAGCAGCCTCGATGGTGCACTTCTTGGCACGGGGATGGGGGCTGATGATGATGCCGTTGCGGGTCTTCAGGGCAATCAGGGTCTTAAAGATGGCGGTGGAAGTGGGGTTGGTGGTGGGGATCACAGCGCCGATTACGCCAATGGGCTCGGCGATCTTCTTTGTACCGTAAGCGGGATCCTCTTCGATAACACCGCAGGTCTTGGTATCCTTGTAAGCGTTGTAAATATACTCAGCCGCATAGTGGTTCTTGATGACCTTGTCTTCCACTACGCCCATGCCGGTTTCCTCTACGGCCATCTTGGCCAGAGGAATACGCTGCAAGTTCGCTGCAATGGCGGCGGCGCGGAAAATCTTGTCTACCTGCTCCTGGGTATAGGTGGCGTAGATTTTCTGCGCCTCACGCACCCGGGCAAGCATTCTTTCGAATGTTTCCGCGTTTTCCACAATTTCATAAGTCGTTTTCGTGTTCATGAAATGATCCATCCTTTTTTATTTATTTTGTGCTGAATCTTTCCTTTAAATGGTTAGACAAGAGGGCGAGAGACACGGCCATATTCTCGTTTTGCACCAGAATGCCCTCTGGCACGTCCAGATGGACGTTCGAAAAGTTCCAAACAGCCAGAATCCCGCTTTTAATCAACAGATTGCATACCGCCTGAGCATATTCGCCTGGCACCGTAAGAATGCCAATGCGCACTTTCATGCGGCTGCAGAGGCTTTCCAGACGATCCATGGGAAGTATCATCTTCCCCCCCACCTCTGTGTTGACCGTCAAGGGGTCTGTATCGAACCCAGCCAAAATGTTCAAACCAAACTGCACGAAACCCTCGTAAGCCAAAAGCGCTTTGCCTAACCGGCCGGCGCCTACCAAAACGGCGTCCTGGGTATTATCATACCCCAAAAAGCTTTCCAACTCACGAATCAGGTCCTCACGCACATAGCCAACCTTCGGCCTGCCCGAACCGCTGATGGAGGCAAGATCCTTTCTCACCACCACATGGTTCATGTTCAGCGCTTCTGCTATTCCTGTTGCCGAGATGTATTTAGAAGCGTCCCGCAGACTCTTTAAATAGCTGAGATAAGTCGGAAGCCGTTGCAGAGTTTGCTTGGAAACGCTTTGGCTCGGCACTCTCCTCACCTCTTTCCCCTGACTTTGACAATATTTTAACAGATTCCCGTGTCCTTGTAAATTGGTAGGAATGATATATCGATATCAAGTTAGCGATTTAATTTGTACATTTTGCCCCTTTTGTAAAGAGCACGGGAAAGGATGGTTAAGTCATCTGAAAAGGAACTGCCAAACGACATAAAATTTAAGCAGTTTTCCAGATTTACTTACCCTTATTTTAGTATATTTAGTTTCTGAAAGCAAGAGAATTTTCAAAAAACAAAAAAGCGGCTCCCGGATTTTCCCGGAAACCGCCTCTTTCTCCAAAAATTACACAAACCGTTCCTGCCGCAGCTTTTGAAATAACTTCCAGGAGCACAGGCCTTCCTTTTGCCAGCGGCAGTTTCCGCAAACCTGCTCCCATTGCGCTTCCGTCACCTGGCGCAACCGCTCGCCCACCTGCGCCGGACGCAGCTCTTGTCCAACAGCTAATCCTACCGCTTTCAAAGCTGCTTGATCCCGCCGGGAAACATCTTCCGTACCCAGCGCGCAGCCATTCTCTTCCCTTCGGTGGGGACAGGAACCGCAAAAGTCGTCGCTTCCCGCGCAAAGAACCACTTTCTCACCAGAAGCTAGCTGACTCAAGACGTCTTCCACCCGATTGGCAAAAGCTTCATCGTATCCATGCCCCTGAAACAGCGTACCGCAAAACAGATGATGCCCTCGCAGCCGTTTCATAGGGCGCTCACCAGCTTAGACTTTTTCAGGCTGTACAAGATGGCCTGCGCCGCAAAGTACCCTATTACAACCGACACGATATCCTTGATCAGGTAAGGCAAGCAAGCGATCAAAAACGCCTGGGGCAACGAGGTGGACATCACCAACGCAAACTGAATTGCCCCGCACACATCGCACAGAAGCAATCCAACCAGACCCAGCAACAACGCCAGCCACTTCCGGGTCTGTCTGGCGCCCAGCCCGCACAGCAGGCTCATCACGAAGAACCCCCAAAGGAAGCCGCCCGTTACGCCTAAAAAGGCGCCCACGCCACCCCCGAATCCAGCAAATACAGGAAGCCCTACCGCGCCCAGCGCCAAATAAACTGCCAGGGCTGTGCCACCCATTCCCAGCCCCAGCACATACCCGCACAGGGCTACCGCAAAAGTTTGCAGTGTTACGGGCACACCCGTAGGCAAGGGAATGGAGATCTGTGACAGCACAGCCATAACCGCGGCGAACACTGCCACCATCACCATTTTTTGCAGTTTGTTCTTATATTGAATCCTCATTTTATGTCACTCCTTTTTCAATCCTTGGCTTCCCAGATCCTAATCACGGCGCAGCTGTTCCAGGAAATCCTTTTTGATATTCACTTCCCCGGCAGAAAACAGCTTTTCTTCCCCGCTGGGCAGACGCACTCGCAGACGGGCTTCATCGTCTACTCCCAATACCAAGCCTTCCCGTACATCATCGCCCTGGTTGAAAGTTACTTCCAATCCCGTTAGCAAGGAACGCTCCCGGTAAGCATCCATAAATGACCGCTGGGTCAAGTTCTGGTAGAACCCAAAAAACCGGTTGAGAATCTCTGCAGCCAAACGGGTACGCACTCCAGCCGGGACCTCTCCCTGATAAAGAGCACCTGCCACGTCCCGGATTTCCGGAGCAAATCCACCCGGCGGTTCTTGGATATTCACGCCAATTCCCACAATGGCATAGTGCAGCCCGCCATTTTCAAAATCCACAGCGGCTTCTGTCAAAATGCCGCACACCTTCCTGCCCTTTAAATACACGTCATTCACCCATTTGATCATGGCGTGCTGTCCGGTAACACTATCGATGGCTTCCGCCACAGCCACCGCGGCAGCTGTAGTGACGCACAGAGAGTCTTCTGCGGAAAACTTTGGCCGCAAGAGCACACTGATATACAATCCTGTCCCCTTGGGAGAAACAAATGTCCTGCCTAAACGCCCTTTCCCCTGGGTTTGCTGTTGGGCAATCAGCGCCATACCTTCCGCACCACCCTGCTCCGCAATGGCCTTTAACACGGTGTTGGTAGATGTAACAGAATCCCGCACATCAATGGCGCAGCCTTTTGCCGGGCCGGTAAGCAGCCGCCGGACACTCTGAGGCGTCAACACGTTGCCGGAAGATACCAGCCGGTACCCGCGGTTGGTACCCGCATCTATTTCATACCCAGCTTCCTTCAACTTGCCCACCGCTTTCCAAACGGAATTCCGGCTCACACCCAGCTTTTCCGCCATTTCTTCTCCGGAAACAGGACCTTCGGCGTTTTCCAACAATTCCAAAACATCTTCGGTAACCGCCATACATACCCTCCTAAATTCACGCGCGTTGATTTTACTTTATCACCGCCGTCGCTCATTGTCAACTACTCATTACCGCAAAGGGTGACAATTAATTTTTTTCTCACGACCGAGCTAATATCTTCCCATTTCATTTGGACATAAAAAGCGGGGAGCCGCTCTTTCCAGGTCAGCTCCCCGCCGTTTCTTTAGGCATACGATTCACTTTTAGTTGCCGGGCTTGAAGCTGTCCTTCAGCTTCACAGAACGGTTAAACACCAACGCTCCCGGTGTGCTATCCTTATTATCCACGCAGAAATACCCCTGCCGCAGGAACTGATAGCTTTCCCCTGGTTTGGCGTTTTCCAGCCCACGCTCCACCTTGCAGCCATGGAGCACCGCCAAGGAATCCGGATTCAAATAGTCCAGGAAGTTCCCTTCGTCCGGATTGGCCACAGTAAACAGATTGTCATACAACCGGATCTCAGCGTCCAAAGCGTCGGCAGCATTCACCCAATGAATGGTAGCGCCTTTTACCTTCCGCCCGTCCGCCGGATTGCCGCCGCTGCTTTCAGGATCGTATTCCGCCAGAATTTCCGTCACTTTGCCGGTTTCGTCCTTGATACAGCCGGTGCAGCGGATCAGATAAGCGCCCTTCAGCCGGCACTCCGGTCCATCGGGATACAGACGCTTATACTTGGGAACTGGTTTCTCCAGGAAATCTTCCCGCTCCACATACACGGTCCTGGAAAAACTCACAGGACGTGTACCTTCCTCTGGCTTGTTGGGATTGTTTTCCACATCAAACAATTCCGTCTTGTCTTCCGGATAATTGGTAATGGTCAGCTTTACCGGATCCAGAACCGCCATGGCACGGCGGGCGTTCAAATTCAAATCTTCCCGCAAGCAATACTCCAAAAAGGCGTATTCCACAGTGGAATTCACCTTCGACACGCCATTCCGCTCGCTGAAGTTCCGAATGGAAGCAGGGGTATACCCGCGACGGCGCAGGCCGCAAATGGTGGGCATACGGGGGTCGTCCCATCCGTCCACGTAGCCGCCTTCCACCAAAGCCCGCAGCTTCCGCTTGCTCATCACCGTATTGTTGATGCCGAGCCGGGCAAACTCGATCTGGCGGGGTTTGGAAGGCAAAGTCACATTCTGAATCACCCAATCGTAGAAAGGACGGTGATCCTCAAACTCCAAAGTACACAGGGAATGGGTAATGCACTCCATTGCGTCCTCAAAGGGGTGGGCATAATCGTACATGGGATAAATGCACCACTTGTTCCCCGTCCGATGATGCTTGGAATGATTGATCCGGTAGATTACCGGGTCACGCATATTGAAGTTGCCGGAAGCCAAATCGATCTTCGCCCGCAGCGTCATGCGCCCATCTTCAAATTCCCCGGCCCGCATACGGCGGAACAAATCCAGGCTTTCTTCCTTGGGCCGGTCACGGTAAGGACTGGTTGCCGGGGTGGTCAAATCTCCCCGCATTTCTTTCATCTGCTCAGGCGTCAGCTCGCACACATACGCCAGGCCTTTTTCAATCAGCTCTTCCGCGCCTTTATACATATCTTCAAAATAATCGGAAGCGTAATAGAAACGGTCTTCCCAATCGTAGCCCAACCAATGGATATCCTCTTTGATGGCGTCCACATATTCCACGTCTTCTTTGGACGGATTGGTATCATCCATACGCAGATTGCAGATACCGCCAAAACGCTGGGCGGTTCCAAAATCCACATAGATGGCTTTGGCGTGGCCAATATGCAGATAGCCGTTGGGCTCGGGTGGAAAACGGGTATGCACCTGCATACCTTCCGTACGGCCGCCGGGCGCCATATCCTCTTTCACAAATTCGTCGATAAAGTTGGTGGAAACCACCTCGTCAAAATTCACTTTTTCACTCATACGATTCACGGTTCCTTTCTAAGGGATTACGTTTTCAACTTTTTCACAGGGAATTTATCCCCGCAATTTGTCCAGTCCCGCTCTCAAACGGCGGAGAGCTTCCTCACGGCCCAGCAAGGCCAAAATCTCCATTGCGCCTCCGGGAGTCACCAGAGCGCCTGCGGCAGCGATACGCACAGGCCACAGCAGCGTCCCATTTTTCACTTCCAGCTTTGACGCCAGCTGGATCAGGCAGTCATGAATCTTGTCAAGCTCCCACGAGGGGAGCTGCTCCAGCGCCTCCAGGGCTGCTTCCAGCATTTGAGGGGAATTCTCCAGGTTGGTTTTACTCTTTTTATTCACAAAGAAATCCACCGGATAGTCGGCAAGCTCCTTAAAGAAATGGAGCAGCTGGGGGATCTCCGTAAATTTGGAAATTCGCGCAGGCAAAATGGAATAGAGCACTTCCCAGGGCTTTTCCTCTTCCCCAAACACCTCTTTATAGTAGGGCATGGCGTGGGAAGTAAACTCTTCCTGATTCATGGCTTTGATATATTCCCCGTTGAACCAGTTCAGCTTGTCATAGTCGAACACCGCCGGAGATTTGCTGATACCGTCAATGGAAAAAGCTTTCACCAATTCGGGCAGGCTGAAAATTTCCTGGTTATCCTTGGGGCACCAGCCCAACAAGGCAATATAATTGGTGATCACCGGGGCCAGATACCCTTCTTCCATCAGCCCTTCAAAGCTGGTGGACCCATGACGCTTGGAAAGCTTGGACACGCTGCCGTCTTCGTTCTTGCCCATGATCAAGGGCAAGTGCACGTACGTCGGGATCTCCCAGCCAAAAGCCTCGTACAGCAGATTGTACTTGGGCGTAGAAGTCAGATACTCGCAGCCACGCACCACATGGGTAATGTGCATCAGATGATCGTCGATCACATTGGCGAAATTGTAGGTGGGATATCCGTCGGCCTTCAAAAGCACCTGGTCCTCAATTTCCTTGTTCTCGATGGTAATGGACCCAAAAACCGCGTCTTCAAATGTAGTGGAACCAGTGAGGGGGATCTTCTGCCGGATCACATAAGGAGTCCCCGCATCCAGCAAGCGGCGTACTTCCTCTTCGGGCAGATCCCGGCAATGCCGGTCATAACCGCCGATTCCCTCCTCATTGTGCAGGGATTCCAAACGCTCTTTGGTACAAAAACAGTAGTACGCCTTCCCTTCCCGGACCAGCTGTTCGGCGTAAGGTTTATAAAGGTCCTTCCGTTGGCTTTGCACATAGGGACCATATTCCCCGCCAATATCCGGGCCTTCGTCATGGGTCAGCCCCACTTGTTCCAACGTTTTATAGATCACGTTTTCCGCGCCTTCCACCAAGCGCTCCCGGTCTGTATCCTCAATGCGGAGAACAAACTTCCCTCCTTGAGATTTGGCCACCAGATATTCATACAGCGCAGTGCGCAGGTTTCCCACGTGCATAAATCCCGTGGGACTGGGGGCAAATCTCGTCCTGACCATTGCCATATTCTACCTCTCCTTACAGCTTCCCAAACATGGGACAGCGAGTTTTCTTCCATCTCATGGAACATTCCATAAAGTTTGGAAGCCGCCGTAAGCCCACCGGGCTTCGGGTCATTTCTTAATGAAAGCTATTATAGCGCATTATGTGGTGGTTTGGCAATAACAAGAGGTAAAAATCTAGTCGTGGTTTTTATTTCTCTTCCATAGCTTTTCGGTAAAGCACATATTCTTCCAAGCACTGATCCAGGCGTTTCATTTCCTGAGCCGCTTTCTTTCCCACATAGCGGTAATGCCAGCTCTCTTCTTCCACCCCGGTGATGGAAACTTTCTCTGCCCGGTACCGCTGGACAAATCCATACTCCGTTCCATGCTCCTGAAGCCAGCGGTACGCCTCTGTTTCTGCGAAGTCTCCGCTAACCTGATTAAAATCGATGGCCAGTCCTGTTTCATGCTCACTGTGTCCCGGAAGGGCAATGGTCTTCAAAGCCTCTGTTTCCGCTTCCTTCTCCCCCATTCCAGCCTGCCGGTAGTTCTCTATGGCCGTTTCCAATATCCACTGCTGGCGTTCCCTGCTCCGGTAGCCTGAGGCTACCCACAACCACACATTATCTTCGGCTGCCGCCTGCATCATGCTGGAAAGATCCTCTGCCATACGCCGGTCCACCACTTCATCGTCTACGAGAAAAGGGATAAATCCCCAGTCCTCCGGCAGGGCCACTTCTCCATTGACCATCACGCACAAAGGATCCGAAAGCTGTTCGTATCCCACAAACAATTCTTGTTCCGGAAGCGCGTTGGCCAAAGTTTCTTCCTGGATCACCCTTTCCACAATTTGTCGGTTTGCAGCGCTTCCACCAATATCACAGAGCAAGGACACGCCAACTCCTAGCGCAATTACAGCTATAGCCACTCCCTTTGACGACACCTGATTGTCCATACCATCCCTCCTAAAAAGCTCTTGATTATTTTCCCCAAAAGGCGCATAGTTAATAAAGTGTGGTTTTTCCTGGAAGTGGAAATAAAAAGCCACGCTTTACAAGAGCACAGATCCCATAAAGAAAATGTCTATATCAACTTATTTCCAGAAAAGAGGGATTGGGATATGATAAAAATTTTTGTTTACGGCAACCGGGAAAACATGGCCAACTACGCCAACGCCCTAGAAGGCTGCGGAGCCGCTGGCATTTTCAGTCTGGAGCTTTCTCAAGCAAAAGACTGCGATGGATTGCTCCTGCCAGGGGGCGGAGACATCGACCCAGCTCGGTATGGTCAGATCAGCGCTGGAAGCGAAGCTCCAGATTTACAACGAGACGCCGCGGAATTGCAGCTTGTTTCTGATTTTTCTGCCTGGGGCAAACCGATTCTGGGCATCTGCCGCGGGATACAAATGATCAATGTAGCACTGGGCGGAGACTTGATTCAGGACATTCCCACTGCGGCGGACCACCGGCACGATTCCGTTATCGGTGACAGGACCCATCTTGTCGTAGCAGAAGAGGAAAGCTTTCTCTATCCCCTCTATGGCCAGAAATTTTCCGTCAACAGCGCCCACCATCAGGCACTGGGTCGTTTGGCGCCCGGCTTGCATGTAGCTGCCCGCTGCCAAGCAGACGGGGTTATTGAAGCGGTAGAATGGCCGAAAAAAAAGATTTACGGCGTGCAGTGGCACCCTGAGCGCATGTCCTTTTCCCTGCGCCGTCAGGATACTGTAGACGGCCAGCCCATCTTTGAGAGTTTTCTCAAGCTTTGCCAGTAATTTTTTCCAAAGGGCATCATTCTTTTCTTGACAACCGGCAGCGTGAATGATATAATATGCGACGTTGGTTATGCGCGAGTGCTGGAACTGGCAGACAGGCACGTTTGAGGTGCGTGTGTCTTCGACGTACGGGTTCAAGTCCCGTCTCGCGCACCAAAAAGAACTCTATACCGGGGTTTCCCAGGATAGAGTTCTTTTTTGTTACGTTTTCATGGTAAAAGTAGGCTTTGCATGGCAACTTGACAAACAGCCGGCGGGTTCCGCCTCTGCGAGAAAAGGGGCTCCACGTCTGTGGCAGCCCCTTTTCTTTATAGATAACAGAAATACACCGTGGTATTTAAAATGGGATCCCGGTAAGAGGTATATACCCCGCTGCCGGTAATGATCGAGTTCTGCCCCACCACATTTGCCGGGCAAATGCTTCCGTTCTCCAGCAGGTAACGGGCATTCTCAATAGTTCGGGCGTCCGGCGTTTTATTGATGGAACCATTCCAGGTAGGCGCATACTGTCCGGGCTGGTAAATCACTTCCCGAATCGTATTGGGATAATAACTGCTGTTTACCCGGTTGAGCACCACGCTCCCCACCATACGCTGCACCCAATCCGGGATCCAGGTGCACCCTACTTCCGCGTAAATAACCCGGGCCAGCAAGTCCAAATCTTCCTCTGTATACTTGGGTTTCTGGTCTTCCTCAATGGCTTTCAGGATTTCTTCCGCAGTGGTGTAATCCTCAAAATAGGTGGTCTGTTCCAGG
Source organism: Clostridiales bacterium (assembly GCA_019416395.1). Lineage (GTDB taxonomy): Bacteria > Bacillota > Clostridia > Oscillospirales > Acutalibacteraceae > Acutalibacter. Next base: position 14,864 of record DXXH01000017.1, on the reverse strand, counting down.
TCCAGCCCTAAATCCCGGATCTTTAAATTCCGCTGCTGCTCGTAAATTGCCCCCACTTGCAGCGCGTAGGTGCTTCCGTCTTTCAAGGTGCGCTGAATCGCCGCAGTATAATCCACCTTGGGATCGTACCCTGTCACCTGGATATGCTCCGACACCCCTGCCGCGGAAGCGCTTCCCCCAGCGGCGGTCACACCGGTAACAAGCAAAAGGACAGTCAGAAAAAATGCCAATAATCGTTTCATGAGTCAATCTCCTTGTTTTTGATGGTATGCTCTATCTCTATGGGACAGGCAGGGAAAATATGACTTCCCCGCTGCAGTGACCCATGATATCACCAAAACAGGAAAAAGCCTGTCAAAATACGGCCGCAAAAAAGCGCCTCATCGGAAACGATGGGACGCTTTCTTTCATTCCTCTAAAGTAAACTGCCATGCGCATGCGCAGCTTTGATCGGTAATTTCCGGATAACAGCTGACGCAGCGGCAGGCGATCCGACTGTCAATCTCTTTGGCAAACCCAGCGTACTCAATGAGCCCTACCGGCTTGCACGGGTGATACTCCATACCCTTTCTGGCCCTGGCACGCTGCACCCGGCATTCCAAAGTGCGGTACAGCAGGGTATTCCCTTCCAATATGACTTCATCTTCATTCAAATTAGCGTATAGCCGGAAAGCCAACGCCTGTTTTAACCCCTCTAATCCAGGGTGCTCCGGCAGGCCAAGAAACTCCTTAATCCGCCGCGCCTCAATGACCGTGAACCGCTTCCACGCCTCTTCGTCGTGATACATGGCCTCGTCCATACCCAACTTCCGCTCCACAGACTGAAACCACACGCCGTCCATCGCCAGCCAGTTTTTGGAGTAGATGGAAATCAGCCGCAGAAGCTGTTCACGGGACAAGTTCTCCAAGCTTTCCCCCGGCTTCATACCTGCTTCACCATCACATAGTCGTCCATCACGTAGCCCCCGCCTATATCCGATTCCACCGCTTCCACGGTCTTATATCCGTAGTGCTCATACACGCTGGCGGCGTGGGTATTTTTCTTGTTCACCGTCAGGCGGATTTTCGAAAGCCCTTCTTTTTTCGTCTCCTGCTCCACCAAATCGAACATGGCTTTTACCACTCCTTGGTGGCGGTATTGGGATAACAGGTACACCTTGCTCAGGTACATTTCCTCTTGTCCCTGATAGTGCGGGGCAAACCCTACAAACCCGGCATACTCCCCATTGAGCTTGGCCAGGTAATACCGGTAGTTCTGATGGGCCAGTTGGTCCTTGATGGCGTGGTCGGACTGGAACTTGTCGATCATGTAATCCGTCTGCCCCGGCGGAAGAAGAGGATCAAAGGTTTCGTGCCATACCGTTTGGGCGATGGCACACAGCGTGTCAATTTGCTCCTGGGTTTCCAAACGTTCCAGTTCAATACGATTCATACCGAATCCTTCCTTTCTTTCGTAATACTCTGTTACCAGTTACCGTTCACTGTAATTGCCCAAAAAAGAAAACCGGGGCAGCTCATCGCAAAGGGAACAAATCAAATTCAACGTATTCGGCTGGTGTATGTTCCCGGTAAAGTCCAAATAGAAATCGTACTCAAAGTTCTTCCCTGGCAATGGCCGGGATTCAATTTTCGTCAGGTTCAGTCCCGCCATGGCAAACCTCTCCAGCACACTGGACAGTGACCCGGTCACATGGGGCAGGGAAAAGCACAGGCTGATCTTATTGGCGTCTTCCGGCAAAATGGCCTCTCGGGAGATGATTACAAACCGGGTAGTATTTTCCGCCTCGTTTTGAATATTTTTTTCCACGATGGTCAAACCGTATTCCTCAGCAGCCTCTTGGGAACAAATCGCTCCCACGCCAGCAGGACATTCTTCCGCCACATACCGGGCTGCCGCTGCTGTATTGGACCATTCCAAGGATTTCAGATTGTGGGTTTCCAAGTACTCACTGCACTGGGACAAAGCCTGCGGATGGGACGCAACAGCGGTCACCTTGCCTGTATTTTTCCCTACAGCCAAACAGTGTTCCACTTTCACGTCCACCGCCCCTACAATATAAAAGCGGTAACGCAGGATCAGGTCGTATACCCCGGTCACTGACCCTGCCGCTGAATTCTCTACCGGCAGCACTCCGAAATCCGCCTTTCCCAGACGCACGTCCTCAAAAACCTGCTTCCAGGTAGGCTCAAACTCCGGTGTGATATCCCCGAAAAATCCCAGCGCCGCTTTGTGGGAAAAGGCCCCCTGCACCCCTTGGCACATGACCTTTGCCCCCTGGGTATTCAAAATCCGGGCGGCGGAAGCTTCCAACTCCCGCAAAGGTCCGCCGCTTTGCAGCAGGTTGTGCTGCTTTGCCCGGCTGATGGCCATAATCGAGCTGTACAATGCTGCCGCAGCGTCACCATCCGCTCCACCTTTTTTCCGAACCTTATCCAAGATAGCCTGTTCCCGTTCCGGGCTGAACACCGGCATACCGGCTTCCCCCTTCAATTGCGCTACCCGCTGGGAGCACCCCATTCGCCGCAGGAACAGGGGCAGCAATTCCCCGTCAATCTGGTCGATCTCTTCCCGGAGCTTTCCCAGCCGGGCCTGGTATTCCGTCGATTCCACAGGCGATTCTTCCTTTCCTCAATTCCCGTCCACCAGGGACGTTTTCCCAGACTGGTGAATGGAACAACTGTCCTTTCACCACCGCCGGTCATTTCGTTTCTAACCCTTTTCCCTAAGCCGATTTCTTTACAGCTGGCCGCTTTCCGCCAACAGCTCCAGCACTGCTATGCAAGCAGCGGCTTCCACTGCGGCAGCAGCCCGGGGCACAATACAGGGGTCGTGGCGTCCGCGAATCACCAGCTTGGCGTTCTGACCGGTGGTTAGGTCCACAGTGTCCTGCTCCTTGGAAATGGACGATGTGGGCTTAAAGGCTGCCCGAAACCGCAAAGGCATCCCGTTTGTGATCCCCCCCAGGATCCCACCTGAATTGTTGGTTTTGGTGCGCACCTTGCCATCTTCATCGTAATAGAAGGGGTCGTTGTTTTGGCTTCCCCGTTTCCGGGAACCCTCAAATCCCGACCCAAACTCAATTCCCTTCATTGCCGGAATACCAAACAGCAGAGAAGCGATTTTATTTTCCACCCCGTCAAACATGGGATTTCCCACTCCTACCGGCAAGCCGGTGACAACACATTCCACCGTTCCCCCAACACTGTCGCATTCCATACGGGCGGCTTCCACTACAGCCCGCATTTCTTCCCGCTTGGCCGGATTGATTACTGGAAAATATTCCCCGGAAAGCCGTTCCATCAGTTCTGTGGGAATTTCCACCGGATCAAACAAAACATCTTCCACTTCTCCAATGGAAGCTACATGAGAAGCCACCAGAATCCCTCTGCGCCGGAGCATCTGCCTGGCTATCGCACCCGCAAAAACCAACGGCGCTGTGAGCCTTCCGGAAAAATGCCCGCCGCCCCGGACATCGTGGTGATTCCCGTATTTCACATAGGCAGTGTAATCCGCGTGGCCCGGACGGGGCAAGACCCGCAAATTGTCGTAATCCTTGGAGCGTTGGTTGGTGTTTTCAATTACCGCACACAAGGGGGCGCCTGTGGTGACTCCATCTAGCAGCCCACAGAGAACCTTGGGTTCATCGGATTCCTTCCGCCGTGTGGCCGTGGGGTCCTGCCCCGGAGCCCGGCGGGCCATCTGAGCCATCACTTCTTCCCAGTCCACAGCTTCCCCAGCGGGCAAACCGTCTATATTCACCCCGATGGCTGTGGTATGGCTTCCTCCAAAAATTGATAGCTTAATGCGTTCACCCCAGGTCGACGACATGGGCAGACCCTCCTAACTTTATAAAATCCCGGAAAAATCCCGGATAGGATTTACGGATACTTTGGGCATCCGTTACCGCCAGCGGTTTTTTACAGCGCAGCGCAGCTGCCGCCAACGCCATCACTACCCGGTGGTCATTTTTTCCCTGAACCAATCCGCCTTCCAGGTAAGACATGCCCTGGATCACCAAACCATCGGCAGTGGCTTCCACCTTCCCACCGATTCCACCCAAAGCTTCTGCCATAGCTGCCAACCGGTCGCTTTCTTTCAGCCGCAGCCGCTGGGCATTGATGATCCGGGTTTCTCCCCGGCAAAATGCCGCACAAACCGCCAAGGCAGGCACCATATCAGGGATTTGGGCAGCGTCAATGGTAAGCCCGGACAATCCCCCATAAGCTTCCCCAGCGTGAGGATTCCAGGCGGACAGCGCGTCCCCGTGCCAGGATATCCTCAGGCCAAACCGTCGGAACAACTCTACACAAGCCCGATCTCCCTGCAAAGAATGGGGCCGGAGCCCCTGAATTTCCACCGGCTTACCTTCCGGGGAAAGCGCCGCCATACACAAGAAAAAGGCAGCCTGTGACCAATCCCCTTCCACTTGGGTATCCCTCGCCCCGTATTGCTGATTTCCTGGTATTTTCCAGCCTTGAGGCGTTTCCCAAGCGTTCACGCCAAATTCTTTGAGAATCGACAAAGTCAGTTCCACGTATCCTTTGGATTCCAAGGGCGACGTAAGAACAATTTCGCTGTCCCCGTCCAAAAGAGGTAAAGCAAACAGCAGGCCGGTGATAAACTGGGAACTAACGTCACCGGGCAGCCGGTAGACGCCGCTTTTCAGTTTACCGGAGATTTCCAGCGGCAATCCGCCTTGGGAACGGAATTCCACTCCATGAGCCGGGAGCAATTCCCCATACACACCCAAGGGACGCTGGGGAAGCCTTCCCTTTCCCAGGAACCGGGCAGGTACACCCAAAGCTGCCACAATGGGGATCAAAAAGCGCAGCGTAGAACCCGACTCCCCGCAATCCACCACTGCGGATTGCCCGCCGAGCGACGAGCCGTCCAATGTGAGAACGCCCGCTTCCTCATCGTAATGGACCTGAGTACCCAAAGCGGCAACAGCTCCCACCGTCGCCTTGATGTCCTCGCTCATATCCACGTGGGACACCACACATCTGCCTCTGGACAAGGCCGCGCAAAGCACCTGACGGTGGGCCGCACTTTTACTGGGGGGAATTCGCACGCACCCACCCTGGAACCCGTTTCCGTAAATCACCTGTGCCACTGCTTCTCCTCCTTTTTACAGCAAACTTTTCAACTCTTCCCGGGTGATTGGGTGAATGACGCTTTCCCCAATTTTGGAAAGAAGGATCAGCCGCAGAGTATTTCCATCGCTCTTCTTGTCCAGCGCGGTTGCGTCCACCACCTGTTCCCAGGAAAAACGGTCCTGGGTGGGAAGGCCATACCGCTGCAGCACAGAAATGATCCGCTCTCCTGTCCCGGCAGGGGTAATCCCTAAACGCTCTCCTACCTGGCAAGCCATCACCATGCCGATCCCCACGGCCTCACCGTGGGTAAGCTCCTGGAAATTGTGGAGCTTTTCCAAAGCATGGCCAAAAGTGTGGCCAAAATTCAAGATCATGCGTCGGCCCGTATCCCTTGTATCCTCTTCCACCAATTCCTTTTTGCACCGGATACACCGGGTCAGCACATCACCTTGATCTTCCAAAGCCGTTCCGGCTTCCAAAGCTTCAAACAAGGGTGCGTCCGCGATACAACCGTATTTGATGACCTCGCCCATGCCGTCCCGAAAAAAGCTTTCCGGCAGTGTTTCCAGTGTTTCCGGATCCGTAAACACCCCGTCCGGCTGATGGAACGCCCCAACCAGGTTTTTCCCAAAGGGAAGGTCTACTCCGGTTTTTCCGCCAACACTGGCATCCACCTGGGACAGCAGAGAAGTGGGCACCTGATAAAAGGCAATCCCCCGCAAATAGGTGGCCGCCGCGAAGCCACCCATATCCCCGGCAACGCCGCCACCCAGGGTGACTATAAAATCGGTGCGGGTAAAATCATGCTCCGCTAATGCTCGGTACATCTCGCACACAATGGCAATCTGTTTGGAGCTTTCCCCTGCGGGAAACACAAAGGTACTCACCGGGAATCCGGCCTTTTCCAAAGAGGTTTTTACACGGTCCCCATATAGAGGAAACACATTGGTGTCGCTTATCAGCATGGCTTTGGCGCCGGGCTTGCGGCCTTCCAAAACCTGCTCGCCCACCCGATCCACCAGGCCCTTTTCAATGATGACGCTGTAAGGCCGCGCAGTCTTAATCTCCAGCTTCACTTGAACCATTCCTTTCCTTAGCCATGGGACGTTTTAGCCCACTTCCCGTTTGATCTGGGCAGCAGTCTTTAAAAGATCTCTCAGCTCGTCGCTGTCCCCCTTGTCCACCGCGTCCCGAAACCGGGTCAGATTGCGGAGCAGTTCGTCCAGCTCGTCCACCAAACACTCCCGGTTATCCAAAAACAGCCGGGTCCACAACTGGTCGTTGATGTTGGCTACCCGGGACACGTCACGGTAGCTTCCTGCAGAAAATCCCTGATGCTCCCGGCACCGGGGACTGAGCACATAGGCGCAAGCCAGCACATGGGGGACTTGAGAGGTATAGGCAATGTTCCGGTCATGCTCCTGAGGGGTAACGTGTACTACCCTGCCAAACCCCATCTGTCTGGCCAGATTTTCCACAACCGCCACCGCCTCCGGGGAAGCTTTGCCCGGCACAAGGATATAGGACGCCCCAATAAAAATACTGGGGTCACTGGCCCCAAAACCGCTTTGCTCTTTTCCCGCCATGGGGTGTCCTGCTACAAACTCGTAAGGAGCCCCTTGAGAAAGCTGCTCCATAGCAGAGCAGATTTCCCCTTTAATTCCACAGGCATCGGTAAGGATACACCCGGGCTTTAACCGGTTTCCATATTGGTTTACAAACTTCACAATGTCCTCTGGGTAAATGGACAAGTACACCAGGTCCGCCCGCTCTAAATCGGCCAGCGACCCTTTGCCGTCAATGGCTCCGCAAGAGCACGCATCCAACAGCACGTCCTCATTGACATCGATTCCCAGCACCCGGTGGGAAGTATTCTGCTTCAATGCCTTGGCGATGGATCCCCCGATCAATCCCAGGCCCACAATAACAATTTCCATAGGGCTTACAAGCTATGCACCAGCTGGGAGACTTTCGTCACCTTCTGGGCCAATGTGTCAAACTGGGCAGGCGTGATGGACTGGGCGCCATCGCAAAGGGCATGGCTTGGGTCGTTGTGAACCTCGATAATCAGGCCGTCCGCACCAATCGCCGCCGCGGCTAAAGCCAAGGGCTCAATCAGCCAATTGATCCCGGACGCATGACTGGGATCCACGATAACCGGCAGATGAGAAAGCTTTTTGATCACGGGAACTGCGGAAATATCCAGCGTATTCCGAGTGAACGTCTCATAGGTGCGGATGCCCCGTTCGCAAAGGATTACCTGCTCATTGCCTTCGGCCATAATGTATTCGGCGCTCATCAGCAGCTCCTCAATGGTATTGGCCAACCCACGCTTCAAAAGAATGGGCTTATGCAGCTTGCCCAATTGCTTTAACAGTTCAAAATTCTGCATATTCCGGGCGCCCACCTGGATGATGTCTACGTCGTCAAACAGGGGTAAATGCTCAATGCTCATGATCTCGGTAACAATGGGAAGCCCTGTTTTGGCCTTAGCTTTGGAAAGCAGCTCTAAGCCCTCGGCCTTCATGCCTTGGAAGGCATAAGGAGACGTGCGGGGTTTGAACGCACCGCCCCGCAGGAACTGGGCGCCGGATTTTTTCACACTCTCCGCCACGCCGCAGATCTGCTCCTCACTTTCCACCGAGCAAGGGCCGGCAATCAGAGCCAAGCTGCCATCGCCGATTTTCTGCCCGCCAGGCAACGTAATCACCGTATTGTCCGGATGGAACTTCCGGTTGGCTTTTTTATAGGGTTCCTGCACTCGCTTGACGCTCTCCACAAAATCCTGGGCGGCGATGTATTCGCTGTCAATGGCTGTAGTATCGCCGATCAGACCCAGCACCGTACTCTGGGTGCCTACCCATGTATTTACCTGCACATCATAATTGCTGGTCAGTTTTTTCACGAAATTATCAATCAGCTCTTGTTTTTGGTTGGGTTTCAGTACAATGATCATGTGTGATGTTCCTTCCTTTCGATACGCATAAAAAAGGCGGGGCCAACCGGCTCCGCCAACCTCGCATGTTTTCCCGAATTCCAATGAACCCACACCCCAGGCTTTCCCAGAAAGTCCAGTCAATCACCACACCGGTAATCCGGACGTTTCCACACCTTTGGGCGGCCCTTCTCACATGCTATGAACAAACGCAGCCGCTATATTCCCACGCAGAAAAAGCCTGGGCCGTAAATCGCAGGCTCAAGCTGAAATAATAGCTAAATCGTTTCGCGTTGTGGGAAGTCATACCGTCTGTGTTCCTCCACATCTTTTCGGGTTAATTTTATGTTACCGCAGACAAAGCGGCTTGTCAAGCATTTTTTGCTTCAACTCCAAAAAGCGTTAAAGTATTTTTCAATTCAACATCTCTAGCCGCCCCACCGATTGCACCAAGGTCTTCTTATTGAAATGGCGCTGCCACCCGCCTGGCCACCACAACCGCGGGAGCCCCGCCATCAATGATTACATCCGCTGCTGCCCGGTACAACGGGCACCGCTGTTCCCACAGGCTTGCGATAAACTCCCTGCGGTCCGGCCGTTGAAGCAAGGGGCGCCGTTTATCGTTTTTTAACCGCTCTTGTAAAGCGGGTACCGGCACGTCTAAAAACAGGATTTTTCCCCCATAACGATGGAAACAGTCCACATTTTTCTGGGACAAAACCGTTCCCCCGCCGCTGGCGATCACCAACCCCTGTTGTGCTGCCACTTCTTCCACAGCCTGCGCCTCTCTGGCCCGGAATCCCGCTTCCCCTTCTTTCGCGAAGATCTCCGTCACCGTCATGCCTGCCTTTTTTTCAATATAGTGATCCAAATCGCAGAACTGGCGGCCCAGCAATTTCGCCACCCGTTTGCCCACGCTGGTCTTGCCGCAGCCCATAAAGCCACACAGCACAATATTCCCGGAAAGCTTCGGTATTTCCGATTTTACTGCGGGCTTTACTGTGGGCTTTGAAATGGCGCTTTTCCGATGGACGTTTTTCCCTGCCCTTCTGCGGGGCCGATGTTTTGTGGTTTCGTTCAAGATTATTCTTCCCCTTTCCCCTGTTCATTTTCAAGTCCTCGGGGCGAAATTTTGTCCCGTACCAAATCTCATGGGCGGCTACCGCTTGATAGACCAGCATTTCCATACCGCCAATGACCGTGGCTCCCGCTTCTTCCGCCAACCGGAGAAGTTCTGTTTGAGCCGGATTATACACCGCGTCAAACACGGCACTGCACCGGGCCACTACCCTGCTGGAAACAGGACTATTCCCCACTTTTGGAAACATGCCCACACTGGTGGCATTCAGCAGAAGGTCATAGGGCTTTTCTTCCGTTTCCAGTTGATCGTAGGTAACCGTTCTCACCGCAAATCCATTGTCACCCAGAAACTGGGCGTACTCTTCCAATTCTCCCCCTAAGGCGTGGGCTTTGGGCAGGCTGCCCTCGCGGCAGGCGATCGTCAAGCTGGCTCCCGCTTTTTGCTCTACCACCTCAAACGCCATAGCGCGAGCAGCCCCGCCATTTCCCAGCAGCAACAGCTCCCCTGCAAGGGACACGCCGTGATTTTCCAGGGCTTTCCGGCAGCCGGGACCATCTGTGGTAAACCCTTTCAGCTTTCCATCTTCCTGCCGGACGGTGTTCACCGAGCCGAACCGTCTCGCTTTTTCTTCCAGCTCATCTAAAAAGGGAAGGATCCCGCTTTTATGGGGAATGGTAATGTTAAAGCAGTCCAATCCCCGCAAAACCGGCATGGCTTCCCCCAAATCCGGAACGTCCAGCACCTGATATGTGAATGGAATCCCCTCCAGCTGAAACAATCTCCGGTGTATAAAAGGCGACATGGTATGGCCGATGGGGTGACCGATCACCGCCGCGTTTTGGACTTGCATAACTATCTTCCTTTCCTGGAATCCTTAAAAAATTTCAATTCCTAGTTGACAAAGCAGAACGGACTCAATACAATGTATTTGACAGATACAGCCTTGGGCGCGAAACGTTCGCCTTTTTCGGATTGTATCACAAAACGACGGGGTTTGTCCATATCCTATCCCCGCGGCCCCCATCATTCCAGAACAATTATTTAGGAGGAACTAAAAATGGTGTTTGAAAAAGTCAAGGCGATTCTTAGCGAGCAGTTCGATGTGGAGGAGGATTCCATCACGACGGAAACCACGCTTGCGGACGACCTGGGCGCGGATTCCCTGGACGTTGTGGATCTGCTGATGTCCATCGAAGACGAGTTCGAAGTGGAGATCCCCGACGAAGAAGTGGAAAACATCAAAACTGTGGGCGCTTTGGTGGAGTACATCGAAGGCCACTCCAAAGTGTAAGTTCCAAAAACAGGCGCGTAATGTTTGCCCGGGCGATTGCCCGGGCTCTTTTTCTGCCTTTCTCTTCCCCGAACCCCTCTTTTTCCTTGCAAAAAACAATCCGCCCATATATAATGGACGGAGAAACCAAATCTGCCCGAAAGGACTTGTTTGTATGGCACAACAAAAAAAGATGGTGGAGGATATCACCTCCATGGACGAGGATTTTTCCCAGTGGTACACCGACGTGGTGAAAAAGGCCCAACTGATGGACTATTCCAGCGTAAAGGGCTGCATGGTCATTGAGCCTTACGGCTACGCTATTTGGGAAAACATTCAGCACGACCTGGACGCCCGCTTTAAAAAGGTAGGGGTTCAAAACGTATATATGCCCCTTCTGATTCCTGAAAGCCTGCTGCAAAAGGAAAAAGACCACATTGAGGGCTTCGCACCTGAATGCGCAGTGGTCACCCAAGGCGGCGGCGAGGAACTGGCCGAAAAACTGTTTATCCGCCCCACCAGCGAAACGCTGTTCTGTGAGCATTATCAGAAAATTATCCATTCCTACCGGGATTTGCCCAAGCTGTACAACCAGTGGTGTTCCGTACTGCGCTGGGAAAAGACTACCCGTCCTTTCCTGCGTTCCTCAGAATTCCTGTGGCAGGAAGGCCACACCATGCACGAAACCGCCGAAGAGGCCAGGGAATTCACCCTGACCATGCTCAAGGTCTACGAGGATTTCTACCGGGAGACCTTGGCTATCCCCGCCGTAGTGGGCCGGAAAACGGAAAAGGAGAAATTCGCTGGTGCCGAGGAAACCTACACCATCGAGCCTATGATGCACAACGGCGTGGCCTTGCAGGGTGGCACCAGCCACTTCTTCGGGGATCACTTTGCCAAACTGTTCGACATTACCTTCACAGGCCGTGATAACAAGCTTCAAACGCCTTTCCAGACTTCCTGGGGCGTTTCCACCCGCATGATCGGCGCGGTGATTATGGTCCACGGCGACAACAACGGTCTGGTACTGCCCCCCAAGGTTGCCCCCATTCAGGTGGCCATTGTACCCGTGGCCCAGCACAAACCCGGCGTTTTGGAAAAAGCCCAAGAACTCTACCAGCGGCTTTCTCAAAAGTATCGGGTAAAGCTGGACGACAGCGACAACTCCCCCGGCTGGAAATACGCTCAGTACGAAATGCAGGGCGTGCCGCTGCGGTTGGAAATCGGCCCCAAGGACATCGAGCAGAACCAGTGTGTCCTGGTGCGCCGGGACAACCGGGAAAAGCAGTTCGTTTCTTTGGACAATTTGGAAGAGAGCATCGACGCTTCCCTGTCCGCTCTCCACGACGCCATGTACCAGCGGGCTCTGGAAAACCTGCACCAGAAAACCTTCACCGCCACCACCTACGAGGAATTCCTGGACACCGCTGAGAATCACCCCGGGTTTATCAAGGCAATGTGGTGCGGCGACAGCGCCTGCGAGGATAAGATCAAAGAGGAAACTGGAGGCGTCAAATCCCGGTGCATTCCCTTTGATGAAGAACATCTCTCCGACGTGTGTGTCTGCTGCGGAAAACCTGCCAAACACATGGTTTATTGGGGAAAGCAGTATTAATTTTTCTCCTTGCTTTTTTCCAATTCGCGTAAAAAAATCTAGAATTTTTTCAAAAACTCAAAGGAAAATCCCTTTACTTTTAATAAATTGTGTACTAAAATAGGAGCGTAATCAACATACGCTTTTGCGCGTGTGAATTTTTAGGAGGAGATCCCAATGGCAAAATTAAAGATCGGCTTTATTGGCTGTGGCGGTATCGCAAATGGCAAACATTTCCCCGGAATGGCTCAGCAGAAAGAATATGTGGACATGGTCGCTTTCTGCGACTTGATCCCTGAGCGCGCTGAGAAAGCCGCTAAAGAATACGGCACTCCTGATGCCAAGGTTTACACCGATTATCATGAGCTGCTGGCTGACCCCACCATCGACGCTGTTCATGTGCTGACCCCCAACGTGGCCCACTGCGAAATCACTGTGGCCGCTCTGGAAGCCGGCAAGCATGTGCTGTGCGAGAAGCCCATGGCTGCTACCCCCGCTGACGCCCAGAAAATGCTGGACGCCCGGGATCGTACCGGCAAAATGCTGACCATCGGCTATCAGTACCGTCATTTCCCCGTGAACCAGGTTGCCAAGGCTGTGGTTGACGAGGGCTGGCTGGGCGATATCTACTATGCAGAAGCCACCTATCTGCGCCGTCGCGGCGTTCCCACCTGGGGCGTGTTCACCGACAAGTCCAAGCAGGGCGGCGGTCCCCTGATCGACATCGGCACCCATGCTCTGGACCTGACTCTGTTCCTGATGAACAACTACGACGTGGATTATGTCATGGGCACCTCTTTCGAGAAGCTGGGCACCCTGCTGGATCCCGATCATCAGGGCCAGGTCAACCATCGCGGCGAACAGGATTCCTGGAACAACAAGACCTATGACGTGGAAGACTCCGCTATGGGCATGATCAAGATGAAGAACGGCGCTGTGATCAACCTGCGCGCTTCTTGGGCAATCAACATGACTCCCGAGTCTGGCGCCAACAACGAGGCTCACACCATGCTGGCTGGCACCAAGGGCGGTTTGGATACCCTTTCCGGTCAGGTGCGCCTGAACCATGTGGTTGGCCATCAGCCCGCGATCACCATGGTCGGCAACAAGATCGAGTCTTACATTCCCGGCTACAGCCAGGGCCCCGCTCCCATTTCCAAGGAGCATGATATCTGGGTGAAGGCTCTGCGCGGCGAGGGCGAGCTGTTCGTCACCGCTGACCAGGCGTTTGTCGTCACCAAGATTCTGGATGCCATCTATCAATCCTCTAAGACCGGCAAGCCCATCTACTTCTAAGCTGAGAAGTCTTTAGGCTATCCTGTTAACAGGAGGATTCGTTTACATGGATAATATCAATTTGCAGCTGTATTCTTTCGGATTTGAGGGGAATTTGTCCTTGCTGGATAAGATCCGTCTTACCGGAGAAATGGGCTATACAGGTGTGGAATTTGCCCGTGGTTACGAAGAACTTCCCGTGGAAGATGTGAAAAAGGCGCTGGAAGATGCTGGCGTCAAAGCCGTTTCTGCCCATGTGGCTTTCGAGTTCATGGAGCAGGATCTGCCCTATCTTGCCAAGCTGGGTGTAAAATTTGTAGCCTGCCCTATGACTCCTTTCTGCACTGCTGAAGAAGCCAAGGAAGTAGCTGCCGACCTGAACAAGTACGGCCAGATCGCCAAACAGTACGGCATCACCATCGGATACCACAACCACACTGGTGAATTCTATGAGGACCAAGGGAAATATCTGATGGATTGGGTCATCGAAAACACCGACCCTGAAACCGTGGCCTTCGAGATTGACTGCGGGTGGGCTTCCGCCGCTGGCATCAATCCCGTGGAGTACATTCAGAAGCATGCCGGCCGCATTGCCGCGATTCACATCAAGGAAAACGGCGGTGTGATCGGTCCGGACAAGCCTGAATCTCGGCACAATCCGGCTCCCCGGCCCAAATTCGAATTGGACGAAGATGGGAAACCGATTTTCCCGCCGGAGTTCAAGAAAATGCTGGAAGAGCGGGACAAGCTCAATGTGCCCCAGGGCACGGGTATTGTGGACTGGAAAGCCGTTAAAGCTGCCGCTGACGCCCAGCGGGACGACGTCCTGTATGTGGTGGAACGGGAAGCGAATTACGGTGGTAAAGACCGCATTTCCTGCCTGAAAGAGGACATTGCCTGGCTGAAAGAAAATCTATAAGCGTACAACTGTACAATAACGGCCCTTCGTGGAAACACGGAGGGCTTTTCCTTTCTTGCTCTTGATTGAGAATCGAACTATTTTTTTAAATCGGGTGTAACACTTCTCTCCCCCACCCGTCTAATTGATGAACGTGAAAGGAGGGAGATTTGTGACAGACCTTGTTAAAAAATCAAAGAAGGGAGATAAAGAATCCTTTTCCCTGCTGATCGATCATCACCGGCAACTGCTTTACAACACTGCCTTACTGATGCTCCGGCAAGAGGACGACGCTCTCGACGCTATTCAGGACACTATTTTGTCCTGCTGGGAAAATCTGCCCACCTTGCGGCAAGAGCGTTACTTCAAAACTTGGCTGGTACGGATTCTGCTGAATAAATGCTATGATATCCAACGGCGTCAAAGCCATTTTTCCTACGGCGATACCCTGCCGGAATCCGGCGAGGAACCGGATTGGGATACCTCAATGGACGTGCGCCATGCTTTGCAAAAATTAGGCAATCAAGACCAGCTGATCTTATCTCTCTACTACTATGATGATTTCAATGTCCGTCAAATCGCCCAAGCGCTTTCCATATCCGAAGGCGCTGTGCGTACTAGACTCACCCGCAGCCGAGACCGATTCAAAAAAATCTATTTAGAGGAGAAAGGTGAAGCATTATGAAACACAATGCCCAGTATCTGGAACAACTC
>DXXH01000016.1:10108-36538 GCA_019416395.1 Clostridiales bacterium | reverse complement strand
CCGTCGACCTCTAGCGTGACAGGCTAGCGTTCTAACCAGCTGAACTACCGGGCCATATTTAAAATGTGTATGGTGGGGACAATAGGACTCGAACCTATGACCCCCTGCTTGTAAGGCAGGTGCTCTAACCAGCTGAGCTATGCCCCCATAAGCCCTACCACACATTTTGTGCCGCTCCATCAGCGACGTGTAATATCATACATCATATGGATTAATTTGTCAAGCGGTTTTTTCAAATTTTTTGAAATTATTTTTTCTCAGTCTCTGCGGCCTGTTGAGCAAGCTGAGCGATCTCCTCTTTTGAAAAAACATACTTCTTATTGCAGTAATGGCAGACTGTTTCCACGTCTCCCTGCTCATCGCCGTGGAGACTGAGGAGCTCCTTGCTGCCCAAAGTCAGCAAAGCTTTGGCAAACCGCTGCTTGCTGCAAGTACACACATAATGCACCGGGGATTCGTCCAAAATCTCTACCTCAAAGCCATCCAGTGCAGCACGGCACATCTCTTCCGGCCCCATACCTTTTGCCAGCATGGTGGTGACAGAATCCAATTTCCCTACATTTTGTTCCAAGCGTTCCAAAACGCTGTTATCGGCCCCAGGAAGGGCCTGAATCAGCAATCCTCCGGACAGCATGGCTTCCCCGGTTTCTTTATCTACCAAGACTCCTAAGGCGCACACAGTGGGGATTTGCTCACTACTGGCATAGTAGTTGGTAAGATCCTCGGCAATTTCGCCGCTGATCAGCTCCACTTGCCCAATATAGGGATCACGCTCCCCCAGATCACGGATTACCGCCAAGCGTCCCTGGTTTCCTACCCCACCGCCTACGTCAATTTTACCGTTCGGCTTTAAAGGCAGTTCCACATCGGGGTGGTCCACATATCCCCGTACATTGCCCTTATAATCGGAGATCGCAACCAGATTGCCCAAGGGGCCGCCACCATTGACCTTTAAGGTCAGGGAAGCGCCTTCCGACTTTAACATGTCTCCCATCAAGGAAGCCCCTGTTAAAAGCCTTCCTAGGGCAGCGCAGGCTGTTTTGGAAAGTCCATGAAGTTTCTGGGCAGTATAAACAATCTGACTGGAGTCAATGGCGGCCGCCATTAAACTGCCATCAGAAGTGATGGTACGCAGAATTTTATCCATAAACCAGTGATTCCCTTTCTTGCTTTTTCGCGGCAAACACCAGCCGCTGACTGTCCTTTTGGGGCGGATTAAAAGTCAATTCGTCAAAAATCTGTACTTGACAAAATCCAGCCCGTTCCAAGCGTTCCACTATCTCTTCCACGGGATACGCCTGTTCCGAAAAACGTTCCGTGCTCCGGAAATACAGATCTCCTTCCGGCTGGAAAAAATCCAGCTGAATATCCACTTTACCACCTTTGTGACAGCGGTTCTGCCACACGCAATACACGTTTTCCGTATCGTAAACATAGGTCTCGTTGCCCAAGATTTCCTGATGCTTATAAAGGGTATTCATGTCAAAGAGAAAATATCCCCCTGGATTCATGAAAAAAGCCACTTTGGAGAACACCTTCTCCAGCTCTTCCCCATTTTTCAAGTGGTTTAAGCTGTCCAGGGTGCAGAGAACCGTATCTACTGTACCATACAGGTCAATGGATTGCATTTTTTGGCAAAGAAATAGAATGTCCGCTCCGGCTTCCGCACATTTCGTCCGGGCCTCAGACAGCATCTCCACGGAACCGTCAATGCCGTAGATATCCACACCCCGGCGATAAAGCTCTAAGGTCAAAGAGCCTGTGCCGCATGCCAAATCAAGCGTAAGGCCCGGGGAATGGCCTAAACGCTTCATCAGTTCCATGAGATATTCCGCCCGCTTGGAATACTCCACATTGGCGGTTAGCTCATCGTAATATTGGGCGAAAACGGAATAGCTTTTCATTCTTCCGACTCCGGTTTATCCAAGCGGCTAAATACCAGCTCGTAGCCGTCACTGCCGTAATTTAAGGAACGGTTTACCCGGCTGATCGTTGCTGTAGAAGCGCCGGTTTCCGATACAATATCGCTGTAAACCCGTTTATGGCTGAGCATGTGGGCTACCGCAAGGCGCTGTGACATGGCCTTTAGTTCCGGCACGGTACACAAGTCATCAAAAAAGCGATAGCATTCTTCCGGAGTCTGCAAAGCCAAAATCGCCTGGAAAAGAAAATCAGTATTCTTATCTTGAATTTTTCCGTTCATAAATCCCGCACATCCTCTCCAAAAAACTTCATGCTTTAAAATTTTAGCATAGAAAAGAGGAAAAGTAAACAGGCAAAATCAAACGTCGTTCCGCACAAGATCTTCATAGGTCTCCCCTTTAATGACGATGCGCGACGTCCCTTTTGATACCATAACACAGGCAGGCTTCAAATTCCGGTTGTAGTTGGAAGCCATAGAATAGTTATAGGCGCCTGTTGAAAGAACCGCCAAAATATCACCTGACTCCGGTTTCTGAATAGGCGTGTGTTCCTGAATCAAATCCCCGCTCTCACAGCATTTTCCTGCGATAGTGGCAATGAAATCCGCTGGCTGGCTGGCCTTGTTGGCAATGAGACAGGTGTAGTCGGATTGGTACAAGGCATACCGTGGGTTGTCAAACATGCCGCCATCAATGGCCACATAGGTACGCACGCCGGGAATCTCCTTAATGGCGCCTACCGTGTAAAGGGTAATGCCGGCTTCGCCTACAATAGAACGTCCGGGCTCAATATAAATTTTGGGAAGTTCCAGTCCAAGTTCCTGGCATTTCGTATGAACCATCGCGGAAACAGCTTCCATATATTCCTCGTAGGGAATGGCATCATCTTTTTCGGTATAATGAATGCCAAACCCGCCCCCCAGATTCAGATGCTCAAAGGTCATACCCAGCTGATCCCGAATCTCTGCGAAAAATTGCAGCATAACTTCCGCAGCGTGAACAAAAGGAGTGCGCTCCAAAATCTGAGAGCCAATGTGACAATGCAATCCCTTTACAGAAATATGCTTCATCTCTTTCGCACGGCGAAGGGCAGCCATTGCTTCCCCGCTGGCAAGATCCAGGCCAAACTTAGAGTCCACCTGACCCGTGCGGATAAACTCATGGGTGTGAGCGTCAATGCCGGGCTTAATCCGGAAAGAGATAGATGCGGTTACGTTGTGTTCTGCTGCGATGGATTCCAGTTTTTCCAGCTCATATAGGTTGTCTACAACAATATCGCCTACACCATTTTCCAGGGCCATATTCAATTCCCCAATGGTTTTGTTATTTCCCTGGAAATGAATCTGACTGCTGGGAACACCCGCTTGCAGTGCAGTGTAAAGCTCTCCACCAGACACTACCTCTACGTCCAGGCCTTCACTGAGAACAATGCGATAAATTTCCTTGCAGCTAAAGGCTTTGCTGGCGTAAATCGGTTTGCCGTTTCCGTTGTAATTTTTCGTAAAAGAGGCCACGTAGCGGCGGCAGGTTTCCCGGATCTCGTCTTCGCTCATCACATACAACGGTGTGCCGTATTGCTCAGCCAGTTGTACGGTGTCGCATCCGCTTATCTCCAGATGTCCCGCTTGATTTACTTTTAAGCAGTGTGAAATCATTTCCAGTCCCCCATTTCTCATTCTATTTACTCTTGTTCACGGTTAACTGCAGTTTCCACAAGTTGTCTCAACTGATCCAAGCCCGTTCCCTTTACAGCGGAAAAGGGATACCAAACGATGCCCTGTTCCCGGAAGATACCATCAAACAAAGCCGTTTGCTGCTCTGTTTCCGAACGGTTCAGTTTATCGCATTTGGTGCAGACTACGATGAAAGGACGCTGAGTATGAAGAAGGAACTCTACCATTTGTAGATCATCCGCAGTGGGCTTATGGCGCATATCCACCAGTTGGATCACAAGGGCCACATTCCGTTCCTGGGCAAAATAGCCTTCCACCAAAGATGCCCAGCGGTCCCGTTCCCCCTTCGATACCTTGGCGTAACCGTAACCGGGCAAATCTACCAGACGGCAGTCAGGTAACCGGTAGAAATTGATCGTAGCTGTTTTACCCGGTGTAGCGCTGACTCTGGCAAGTGCTTTGCGATTGACCAGCCTGTTGATCAAAGAGGATTTCCCAACATTGGATTTACCAGAAAAAACGATTTCCGGCGCAGTGCCTTTGGGAAGCTGATCCTTTCGGCCAGCGGCCAATTCAAATTCAACATTTTGAAAATTCACGGCAATCTCCTTGTTATTGGTAAAGCTCCGGGGTTTTTGCGTGATTTCCATTCATTTCTCCGGGAAGTGCAACCGGTTCCTGGGAAATGGGTCTGGGCATATGAATCAACGCTGTTTCCAGTACCGTATCAATGCGTTTTACAGGAATAAACGTGATATGCTCTTTAACAACCCCGTCGACTTCCGCCAAATCCGGAACATTTTCCGCAGGGATCAAGACCGTTTTCATACCATTTTTGTAGGCGGCCATGGATTTTTCCTTTAATCCGCCAATGGGCAGCACTCGTCCCTGTAAAGTGATTTCCCCTGTCATTGCTACATCATGACGTACCGGAATCCCACACAGTGCCGAGGTAATGGCGGTTGCCATAGCGATGCCCGCAGAAGGTCCATCCTTGGGCACAGCCCCTTCAGGAGCGTGAATGTGAATGTCGCACTTCTCGTAAAACTTGGGAGAAATCCCTAAAGCACCTGCTCTGGTGCGGATACAGGTAATGGCAGCGTTGGCGGATTCCTTCATCACATCGCCCAAAGAGCCTGTAAGCTGTATTTTCCCAGTGCCTTCCATAACAGCCACTTCGATAGGAAGGAGCTCCCCGCCGACGCTTGTCCAAGCCAAACCATTGACCAATCCAATGGTATCTTCCCCAGAAAGCTGGTCCTTGGTATATTTCCGAGGTCCCAATAGACTTTCCAGGTTTTCAGGCTTTACCGTATAAGAAGTAAACTCTTCCTCAGAAACAATCATCTTTGCCACTTTCCGGCAGATAGAAGCGATAGACCGTTCCAAGGTACGCACACCAGCTTCCCGGGTGTAACCTTCAATCAGTTCTTTAACTGCTGCTTTGGTAAATTTAAGCTGTGAAGGTAGGATTCCATGCTTTTTCAGCTGCTTCTTGATGAGATGACGGGTGGCGATATTGATTTTTTCTTCCAGGGTGTAACTCCCCAACTCGATGATATCCATACGGTCATACAAGGGGCCTGGAATCCGGCCAGCGTCATTGGCTGTGGTGATAAACAGAACCTTGCTCAGATCAAAAGGCATGTCGATGTAGTGATCGGTAAATTCCGTATTCTGTTCCGGGTCCAAAACCTCTAACAGAGCGGAAGCTGGATCGCCTTTGAAATTTTGTCCCAGTTTATCGATTTCGTCCAAGAGGATCAAAGGGTTATTCACCCCGGCCTGCTTTACCGCATTGATGATCCTGCCCGGCATGGAGCCCACATACGTACGCCGGTGACCCATGATCTCTGCTTCATCGCTGACACCACCCAGGGAAACACGAACGTATTTCCGGCCGGTTGCTTCAGCGATCGAACGAGCGATCGAGGTCTTACCCACGCCGGGCGGGCCTGCCAAGCAGATAATCTGTCCTGTTTGCTGAGGCGCCAGACATTTGACTGCCAGGATTTCTATAAAGCGCTCTTTGACTTTTTCCAGCCCGTAATGATCCCGATCCAGAATACGCTGAGCACGTTTCAAATCCAGTTTTTCCTTCGAGGATTTCTTCCAAGGCAGCTCCAAACAGGTATCCAAATACATACGGATGACGCTGGCTTCGTGGGAACCGTAAGGCATGTGGTAAAGCTTGTCGCATTCTTTCAGCAGCTTTTCCTCGCAGACCTTAGGCAAACCCAAAGCCAAAACTTTTTCCCGAAGGTCATCGGCTTCCTGCTGAGGACTGTCGTCCTCACCCAGTTCGCTGGCGATTGCCCGCATTTGTTCCTTCAGGAAATACTCCCGCTGGTTTTCGTCCATTTGAGCCTGGGCCTTTTGGTTGATCTCATTTTCCACCGACAGGATTTTAATTTCCTCGGTAAGCACATCGATAAGCTTTTGAAGACGCTTTAATGGGCGTAACTCATCGAGAATGTACTGTTTACGCTCAAAATCGATGGAAATATTTGAGGTGATATAATCGGCTAACCGACCACAGTCTTTTTCCTGAAGCACTCCTAAAAGCACATCAGGCGGCACATGCTTGAATAACCGCAGGTATTCGTCGAACTTCTCATGGATAATCCGGAGAAGTGCCTCAGAACGGTAAGAAGGTTTGTAGGTGAGCATGGGACTCTTGGTGATATCTCCCAATAGGAAAGGCTCCTCTTGCAGCAGGGTATTGATTTCCCCTCGGCAAATACCTTCCACGTGGAGCTTCACCCCTTCTTCCGAGTGGTGCACCACCTGTTTAATACGAGCAATTACGCCGATCTTGTATAAATCGTCGCCAGTGGGCTCTTTGTCAGAAAGGTCAATCTGGGTGACCAAGAAGATCAGCCGGTCTGTAGAGAGGGCCTCTGACACAGCCAGCACAGATTTTTTTCGGGCCACATCGAATTGCAGGATCATGCCCGGGAAAAATACCAGGCCCCGCACTGCCAAAACCGGCAAAACGAGTTTATTTTCGATCTTGGTATTTTCATCTGTAAAAATTTGCATGTATGTACTCCTAAATACCAGCAAAAGGCTGGGGCCGGCGCCTCAGCCTTTCTTCTGTAATGGTCATGTTTTACGATACCGAATCCCGGCGGTCCCGGCGCTTAGGCTGGGTGATCTTGATCTTTACCGGTTTCCGGTCCTTGTTATAGGTGATCTGGGGCGGTTCCCCATTCTCTACGGTCTCCTTGGTGATAACCACTTTCTCTATGGTATAATCACTGGGTACCTGGTACATCAGTGGCATCAAAATATCTTCCATGATGGAGCGCAGGCCACGGGCGCCAGTTTTCCGCTCCAAGGTTTTCTTGGCCACAGCAACTAAAGCGTCTTCTGTGAACTCCAAATCCACTTTATCCAGGTCAAACAGCTTTTTGTATTGGTTCAAGAGAGAATTCTTGGGTTCCCGCAGAATGCGGACCAAAGCTTCCTCGTCCAATGCGTTCAGCGCGGTGATCACCGGAATACGTCCTACCAATTCGGGGATCAGGCCATACTTGACCAGATCGTGGGGAGTGACGTCCTTCATCCAGTCGATTTGATCCAGCTCTTTCTTTCCGTGGACTTCGCCACCGAAGCCCAGAGAGCTGGACGCCGAGCGTTTCTGAACGATCTTCTCCAGACCGTCAAAAGCGCCGCCGCAGATAAAGAGAATGTTGGAAGTGTTGATGTTGATTGCTTCTTGCTGGGGATGTTTACGGCCGCCCTTAGGAGGCACGCTGGCTACAGTCCCTTCCAGGATCTTCAACAAGGCCTGCTGTACACCTTCACCGCTGACATCACGGGTGATGGACTGATTCTCTGATTTCCGGGAAATCTTATCGATTTCATCGATATAGATAATGCCACGTTCCGCCTTGAAGATATCATAGTCTGCCGCCTGGATCAGACGAAGCAAGATATTTTCCACATCTTCGCCCACGTAACCTGCTTCTGTCAGCGTGGTAGCGTCGGCAATGGCGAAAGGAACGTCCAGAAGTTTGGCTAAAGTCTGAGCCAAGTAGGTTTTGCCAACACCGGTAGGACCCAGCAAAAGCACATTGCTCTTGGTGATCTCCACATCGTCATCGGAGAAATAAATTCGTTTATAGTGGTTGTAGACAGCTACGGAGAGAGCCATTTTGGCGTTATCCTGGCCCACCACGTATTCGTCCAATTTTTTCTTGATCTCCTGGGGCTTTGGCAGGAGGATGCCCACCTCTTTTTCGTCGCTCCTACCCTTCTTCAGCCGGTCCTCGTCCTCGATAATTGACATGCACAGCCTGACGCAAGCGTCACAGATGTACACACCGGAACCAGCGATAAGCCGATCCGCTACAGACTGAGGCTTACCGCAGAAGGAACAGCAGATCTCATGGTCGTTGCTGCTTGGCATCCGTCCACTCCCTTTCTTTTATCGATGTTCGATGACCTTATCGATCAGGCCATATTCCAGAGCCTCTTGAGCGGTCATAAAGTTATCCCGCTCCGTATCCCGCTTCACCACTTCCAAAGGCTGGCCAGTGCGCTCGGAAAGAATGTGGTTCAACTTATCCTTTACCCGCAGAATGTGGTTTGCGTGAATGCTGATATCCGTAGCCTGGCCCTGGGCGCCGCCGCTGGGCTGGTGGATCATGATTTCACTGTTGGGTAAAGCGAACCGTTTTCCCTTCGCGCCAGCAGCTAACAGAAATGCGCCCATGCTGGCAGCCATGCCAAGGCAGATGGTGGAAACATCGCACTTGATATACTGCATGGTATCATAGATGGCCATACCATCGGTGATGACACCACCGGGACTGTTGATATACAGGGAGATATCCTTTTCCGGATCCTGGCCTTCCAGATACAGCAGCTGGGCAACCACAACACCGGCAGAAGCGCTGTTCACATCTTCGTTCAGCAGGATAATACGGTCATTGAGCAGCCGGGAAAAAATGTCATAAGAACGCTCGCCCCGGTTTGTCTGTTCGATAACATATGGAATTAAGCTCATGCGGTGTAAAGCTCCTTTCGCAAACATGATATAGTATGAAAGCAAACAATAAGGTTTATTCCCTGAACACGCTGTTTAGCCCTCAGTTTTTTCCTCAGCGGATTCCTCTTTTTTCGAGGCTCTGCTTCTGGTTTTCTTGGGAGTCTCCTCGCCTTCAGCGGTTTCCGCCTTTTTTCTGGTGGTACGCTTCTTAGCGGGCTTCGCCTCTTCCTTCTTCTCGGGGGCCTCTTCTTTGATCACAGCGTTTTCACGGATAAAGTCAATGGCCTTCTGATTCTGAATATCGCCGTTGATACCCTCTACGGTCACCAGGTTCTTCACGTTCTCCAAAGGCATGCCATAAGCGTCGGCAAGCTTCTGATACTCGGCTTCTGTCTCTTCCTCGGTGGGCTTCAGGTTTTCCAGTTCAGCGATCTTTTCCAGACCCAGACGCACCTTCACCTGACGCTCTGCCTGGGGCTTGTACTGGGCCCGCAGATCATCAGTTGTCTGGCCGGTATACTTCAAGTAAGTTTCCAGCTTCAGGCCCTGAGACTGCAAACGGTAAGCGAAGGAATTAATGATTTCGTCCACTTCGTTTTCCACCATCTCATCGGGGATTTCAGCCTGAACCTTTTCGATCACAGCGTCAACCAGCTGGCTTTCCACAGCGTTGTCAGCGGCCTTTTCCTTCTGGTCATGGAGACGCTTCTCAATATCCTTGCGGTACTCTTCCAGAGTATTGAATTCGCTCACGTCTTTGACGAACTCATCGTCAACAGTGGGCAGTTCCTTCATTTTGATCTCATGCAGCTTGATCTTGAACACAGCAGGCTTACCCTTCAGTTCTTCTGCATGGTAATCCTCGGGGAAGGTCACATTCACATCAAATTCGTCGCCCACGTTGTGGCCTACAACCTGATCCTCAAAACCGGGGATAAACTGGCCGGCGCCCAGGGTCAGCTCATAGTTGTCGGCTTTGCCGCCGTCAAACTGCTTGCCATCCACATAACCGTCGAAATCGATGGTGACCATATCGCCATTCTCAGCGGCACGGCCTTCCACAGTGACGATCCGGGAGTTGCGCTCACGGACACGATCGATTTCCCGGTCGATGTCCTCAGCGGTGACTTCCACAGGAGTCTTGGTAACCTCGATGCCTTTGTAGCCCTCGATGGTAGCTTCGGGCTTGGTTACTACTGTGAGCTTGCACTGCAGGCCCTTGTCCTTGCCCACTTCGTCGATTTTGAACTCACCGATGCTGATGACCTGCAGGCCGGACTTTTCCACGGCTTCCAAAACCATGGGACGGTACAGATGGTCAATGGCAGCTTCGTAGAACACTTCTTCCCCATAATATTTCTCAATAAACGCCCGGGGAGCTTTGCCCTTCCGGAAGCCGGGGACGTTCATTTTTTTGCTTTCACGCTTATAAACGGTGTTAATGGCTTCATTGAATTCTTCGGGGCTGACTTCCAGCTCCAGTTCATAGCGGTTGGTTTCCACTTTGTTAGTCGCTTTTACATTCATGGTTCTGATTTCCTCTCAAAATAAACTTACCGAAGTAACTGCATAATTATAGCACAGGCCGTTCAAAGAATCTACAGCTTTCCTGCAAATAATTTGGGAAAACGGGAAAAAATCCAGGCTTATATCACCCGCACAGGGCAAAATTGCACGTAATCGGCGGAGATTAAGTGCATCTGTACCCCTTTATACTCGCCCACCAGTGCTTTTTGCGCGGCGTTTTGTCCGTGGATATGCCCGAAATAACACTGCCGGATTTCATTTTCCGCCAGTAATTCCAAAATTTCTTTGCATTCCATGTCGTCGTATACCGGTGGATAATGAAGGAATGCGGTCAATTCTCCCCCAAGTTTTTTCGCTTCCGCCATGGACGCAGAAAGCCGCCCAGCTTCTCGGGCCACAATTTTTTTATCCTCTGCCGTCTCTGAGTTATAAAGCCAGCCCCGCGTACCGCAAAGGGCTTTTCCATCCACCAGGTAGGCACAGTTATGAAGCACCTTCATATCGGAAAAACCGTTGGCCAAAAGGAATTGATCGATTTTGCTCCGAGTAGACCACCAATAATCGTGATTGCCCTTGAGCAAAATCTTTTCGCCTGGCAGACTGTGAAGAAATTGGAAATCCTGAAGGCTGTCTTCCAGCTTCATAGCCCAGGAAATATCCCCGGCCACAACAACCGTGTCTTCCTCTTTCACCACCCGACGCCAGTTCTCTTCCAGTCGCTGGACGTAATTCTGCCAGCCCCGAAATACGTCCATGGGTTTCTCCCCATTCAATGACAGATGCAAGTCTGCAATGGCAAACAAACTCATTGTTTACCGCCTATTCCAAGGGTTTCCAGCACATAACTGGCGGACTGGTCTTTGGGGATCACCCGGGAAAAACGTTCCGGCTTTTCCTGTAAGGAACGGAGCTGTTCCGGAGCCGGGATTCCTGTAGTTGTTTCCAGCTGCCGCAAGTTGGCAAAATCATCTTCACCGGCAGTCCCTCCCAAGGCTTCCAAAACACTGGCGGAGAATTTATAGGGATTCGCTGTGGAAGCGATCACAGTTGGAACAGGCTGACAACCTGTTTCCCGGTGATACTGCCGGTATACGTCTACCGCCACAGCGGTGTGGGTATCGCAAAGGTACTGTTCTTTTTCCCAAAGCTGACGAATGGTTTGAGAAGTTCCTGCTTCGTCGCAGAAGCCGCCGTAAAACAGCTGCTGTACCTTTTCCTGAACTGTTTTGCCTACAGAATAAACACCCGTCTCCGACAGAGCCTTCATCAAAGAGGAAAGCCATTCGCTGTCTTCCCCGGAAAGGTCGTAAAGCAACCGTTCCAGGTTGCTGGAGATCAAAATATCCATAGAAGGCGAAGAAGTAGCATAAAATTCCCGACGCC
This sequence comes from Clostridiales bacterium, assembly GCA_019416395.1. Lineage (GTDB taxonomy): Bacteria > Bacillota > Clostridia > Oscillospirales > Acutalibacteraceae > Acutalibacter. The sequence continues at coordinate 25,037 of DXXH01000016.1, read as the reverse complement.
GGTCATAGATGCCAGTGCGGATAAAATCCGTCAACACTTTGTTGGCGTTGGAAGCGCATACCAGCTTGCCAATGGGCACGCCCATCTTTCTTGCGTAATAAGCTGCCAGAATATTACCAAAATTACCGGTGGGCACCACCACGTTCATGGGATCACCTAAAGCGGTTTTTCCAGTGCGGACAAGCTCTAAATAAGCGTAAATGTAATAGACAATCTGAGGCAGCAACCGGCCCCAGTTGATGGAGTTGGCGCTGGAAAACAGCATATTGTGCTGGGCCAAAACCGCCTTCAATTCCGGATTGGTGAAAATTTGCTTCACACTGGACTGGGCGTCATCGAAATTGCCTTCGATTGCGCAAACAGATACATTGGCCCCTTCCTGGGTAGCCATCTGCCGTTTTTGCATGGGACTGACCCCGTCGCGGGGATAAAACACCAAAATACGGGTGCCGGACACATCTTTAAAGCCTTCCAAGGCTGCTTTTCCCGTATCGCCAGACGTAGCCGTCAAAATGACCGCTTCTTTTCCGCCGCCTGTTTTCCGAAGGGCAGTTGTGAGAAATTGGGGCAGAATCTGCAGCGCCATGTCTTTAAATGCGCAAGTAGGACCATGCCACAATTCTAAAAGCAATTTGTTTTCATTGCCATCCGACAAGGGAACCAGCTTCACAGGACAAGCGCTTCCAAATTTCTCAGAAGTATAAGCATTGTCCACGCAGGCAGCGATTTCTTCTTCCGTAAAGTCTGTGAGGAATTTTCCAAAAATCACCTTTGCCAGAGCGGAATAGTCCAGTTTGGCCAGATCGGCTAATTCCCCGGAGATATTTGGAAAGCTTTCCGGTACAAAAAGCCCCCCCTCGTCGGAAATCCCCTGGGCGATTACCTGAGAAGCCTCCAGCCGAAGCTGGGAATTGCGGGTACTTTTATAGAGCATCTGCATCACCTGTACTTTTGAAATAGATTCTCCTTCTGCCAAGGATTTTCCCTGGCGGTTGCGGTATAACTATACCTTACTTTTTCAGTTCTGTCAAAGCAATTAGAGCAATTTTTGTTCTTGGAATACCCGGGCGGCATTTCCATAGAAGATTTTTTCCGCCAAAGATTCGGGGTAGTGGCGGAGAAAAAGCTCATAAAGATCCGGGATCGCCTGTAACCCAGGCATATCTTCCGGCAGGTCAGCACCGTCCCAATCGCCGCCCATGGCTAACACGTTTTCTCCACCCAGGGCCAGAAAATATTCCGCATGGCGCAGCACATCTTCCATGCAGGCTTTTTCAGGCTGGTCGTTGAGGAACGCTTTATAGAAGTTCAAACCCACTAAGCCACCTGACTTTTGAATTGCTTGGAATTGTTCTTTTGTCAGGTTTCTTGGATGACCGCAAATCTCTTTGGCGTTGGAATGGGACGCCACCAAGGGCTTTTCCGCGATGTCCGCCACATCCCAGAAAAGTTCCGGGCTGGCGTGGGATAAATCCACCAGGATCCCCGCCTCTTCCATAGCCTTTACCGCTTGACGTCCGAAGTCCGTCAGCCCGCTGGTCCCTGGGGCCATGACACCCCGCCCCAGTTCCGTGGTCCCGTTCCAGGTCAAGGTGCACATGCGGACTCCTAGGCGCTGAAAGTCCTGAATGTGCTCCAGTTTTCCGCCCAAAGCTGCCCCACTCTCCACAGTGAGTATGGCACCGTGGTGGCCTTCCTTCTCCAGTCGTGCCAAATCTCCCGGATCACGCAATTGGGAAAGGGAATCGTGGTTCTTTTTTATTTCTTCCGAAAAACGCCCAGCCACTTGAAGAAACCGTTCCCAGGCGCTTTCTCCCCGCAAATTGTCAGGAAGCCAAACGGCATAGCATTGCACATAATGTTCCCACCCAGCTACAGTTTCCAAATCTACATGCAAGCGGTTCTCCTGCAAGGGAATGTCCTTTACAGCGCATTCTGTCATGGTATCGCAGTGCAGGTCAAAATAGCGCATACAAATTTCTCCCTTCAGATTTCAACTCAGAAAAGCGTTCTCCAAATAGGTTTCTCCCACAATTTGTTCCCCTTGCAGATAAACCGCCGCAGCGTCAAACCGAGGTTGCAGGCTGGTTGGATTTTGATTGAGATATATCTTCGCCGTAGCTAGAATTTTCCGCTGTTTTTGTGGGGTGATCGCTTCAAATGGCGAAACTTGGCTGTTAGTAGCGCGAGTTTTCACTTCCACAAAAGCAATATACGGGCCTTGTTGAGCAATGATGTCGATTTCCCCAAACCTGGAATGATAATTCCGTTCTAGGATCTGGTAACCATGTTGTTCCAACCATTTTGCTATGTGTTCCTCTCCCAATTTCCCGGTGGAGATTTTCATAGATGTTTCTCCTTCAGGTTCTTCAGAAAGCTTTTCCTATGTATGGGAAGTACCCCATATTGCAAAATTGCAGCATAGTGCGCTTTTGTTCCGTAACCCTTGTGTTTGGCAAAACCGTATTGAGGATATAAAGCGTCCCACTCCCACAACAAGCGGTCACGGCTTACTTTGGCCAAAATGGACGCTGCCGCAATGCTGGCACATTGTGCATCGCCCTTTACCACGGTTTCTCCGGGAACGGAAAGTGGGGGCATACGGTTGCCGTCTACCAAAGCCCATCCAGGCTGAAGATCTAAACCTTCCACAGCTCTGGTCATGGCCAAAAAGGTAGCTTGGAGAATATCCATTTCATCGATCTCTTCGGCCGATGCCCAGCCAATGCTCCAGGCCAAAGCTTTTTCCTGAATGATCGGAAAAAGAAGCTCACGTTTTATTTCCGTCAGTTTTTTGGAGTCATTCAGTCCCTCAATAACGCAATCTGTAGGCAGAATTACCGCAGCGGCACAGACGGGGCCAGCTAAAGGTCCACGTCCAGCTTCGTCAATCCCACATACTGGCCCGTGGCCAGTTTCCTCAGCGCGCCGTTCCCAAGCGTACCAGTCTATGACTTGCGCGGTGTTGTCCTTTGACGTCATGGCAATTCTCTCCATTCCTGTGGATTCCCCGATCTCATTTCCCGGCACTTATGGCCTTTCCAAGGTAATACGTCCCAATTTTCCACCCCGGTATTCATCCAGAACTGTGATAGCGGCCCGCTCTGTGTTCACTTCGCCGCCAGAAATCAACATACCCCGTTTGCGTCCCACACGCTCCAGAATCTCATAGCCAGGCAAATGCTCATCCGGAGAAAGATCGGTTTTATAGCGGTCGTTGACAGCCTTGGGATACAGTTCCATCAAAAGTTCTAGCAACCGTGACGCTAACCCTTCCACATCAAGGATTTCGTCCCGGACTGCGCCAGTAAACGCCAGATGTTCCCCCACCACAGGGTCTTCAAATTTAGGCCACAAAACTCCGGGGGTATCCAGAAGTTCAAACCCTTTCCCTACTGTAAACCAACGGTTTTGTCTTGTGACACCAGGCCGATCCTGGACTTCCGCTTTGCCCGCCTTGCCCCCAAAGATCATACGGTTAATGAAGGAAGATTTTCCCACATTGGGTATTCCCACAACCATAATCCGGATAGGGCGTCCAACCATGCCTTTTTTCTCCCAAGCTTGAATTTGAGGCTTGAGAACTTCCCGTACCGCGGGATAAAATGCGTTGATTCCTTTACCGGTTTTGCTTTCAATGGGAATCGCTTTTTCCCCTTGATCTGCGTAATATGAGATCCATTTGTTGGTTTGGGCCGGGTCCGCCATGTCACTTTTATTTAAAAGCACCACTTTGGGTTTGCGCTGTATTATATCCCGCAAAACAGGATTGGAACTGCTTTTGGGAACACGGGCGTCCAAAATTTCCGCTACCGCGTCCACCAGTTTTAGATCTTCCGTGATTTTCCGCCGGGTTTTCGCCATATGTCCCGGAAACCACTGTATTGATTGAATTTCTCCCATGGACGCCATCTCCTTATAAATTTGGGCGGGCCGCCGAAACCGCCAGTCCGCCCTTGGAACACTTTATTTTTTTCATCTGCAAAGCAAAAGCACTTTACAATTTAAACAAGTCCTGCTTTGGAAAAAGGAAAAAGATTAAATACGACTTTTCCCAGAACATTCCGACAATCCACCATTCCTACAGCTTGAAACCGGCTATCCGTGGAATTGTCCCGATTATCTCCCAGCACAAACACGCAGCCTTCCGGCACAGTCTGAGGGAATTCCAGCACTTGACCGGGCATGTCTGGCACATAGGTGATACCGTTTTCAATGCCAAAAGTGGAGCCTGGTAAAATTTCTCCATCTACCACAACTTCACCGGATTGGAAATCAAAGTCCACGGTTTGCCCTTCTGTAGCAATCACCCGTTTGATGATCGGCTCGTCCAAAGCGCCTACTACGATCACAATATCCCCTTGTTGCGGGGAACCCGCCAGGTTTGTCACCAGTACCCGGTCTCCATTATAGTAAGTGGGTTCCATGGACCGTCCATCAACCGTGATAACCCGGGCTAGAAACGTAAATACAACTGCTACCAGGATCACAGCCATGATAATGGTTTCTGTCCATTCTAACACGGAACGGACAAAAGGAGAACCGCCCTGAGGCTGGTTTGCTTCATTGCGTAACTGCGCTGTTTCTTCCATGACTGTACCCCCTTTGGGCCAAAAATGCTTTTTTCTCAATCTATTTACACCTTTTTATACCGGACCTAAGTTTTGGAATGGAAAAAGGTGAAACACTGCTTTCCCCAGGATATTCCGTTCATCGATCATACCCACGTCCTGATAACGGCTGTCTTCGGAGACAGCCCGATTATCCCCCAGCACGAATACGCACCCTTCCGGGACAGTCTGTGGGAAATCCAAAAGAGCGAAGGAACTAAAAGGCTCTTCTGTAATGCCATTTTCCAGGCCAAATTGAGTCTCGTCCACTGTTTGGCCGTCTACAAGTACAGATTTCGTTTCGTAATCGAAATCAACGGTTTGCCCTTCTGTGGCGATGACCCGTTTAATGATAGGTTCGTCTAATACATTGACGATGACCACTACATCGCCTTGTTCTACACCAGTAAGATCGCTGACCACTAAAACCCGGTCGCCATCGTGAAAATTTGGAACCATGGAAGTCCCAGTCACCGTGACCACACGGCAGACAAAAGTGAATACGATGGCAATGAGCACCATGGCGATGATCAATTCTTCAATCCATTCCAGAATGGTACGAACTGTTCTGCTTGGTTTACTCCCCGTATTCCGTTCCATGTAATTGCCTCCCAACTGGCGTTCACCGGCTTGGATCGCGCGAAAAATCGATAGCAAAAAAGGGACAGCAAAATGTCCCTTTTCACGTTATCTATGCTGCTTTTACTTGAGCTGCTCTTTGACCTTGGCGGCCTTGCCCACGCGGTTACGCAGGTAATAGAGCTTGGCGCGGCGAACGCGGCCCTGACGGACAACCTTCACAGCCTTCACATTGGGAGAGTGCAGGGGGAATACCCGCTCCACACCTACGCCATAGGAAACACGGCGAACGGTAAAGGTTTCGCTGATACCGCTGCCTTTGCGAGCGATAACGGTGCCTTCGAACTGCTGAATACGCTCCCGGTCACCTTCACGGATATTCACGTCCACGCGGACAGTGTCACCGATGGAGAACTGGGGGATCTCCGCTTTGAGAGAATCCTGAGAGATCATTTTGATTGCGTCCATTTGAGATTCCTCCATTATCATAATCATTCAGACATTCATGCCGGTTTCCCGGCAGCGGACTGCCCGCTTCCTAGCACGAAGCGAAAAGGCGCTTCGCGTTTCGACCCCCACGGGCAAGCCTTTGAGGAAAACCCGCGGAATTCAAATGCTTAAATATTCTAGCACAAGGGTGGACAAAAAGCAAGAATTATTTACTGTAATTCGGAAAAATCTTTCATAAGAAGCCGTTTCCGGGTGATCGTGCAATACGGCTCTTCTCCTTCATAGGCTTTGAGCGCTTCCAGAAGCAATGCGGGGTTTGTGCTACCGCTCATACTGCATGGAAGCCGCATGGACAAACGAAGACCATGTTCCAAGCATTCATGCTGTACCTGGGAAAAATCCGGCTTGATATCCACGTCACGGTCGCCCTTCTTGGTGTGTTTCCGCACCAGAATGGTTTCCCGGCCCAAAAGCTTGAGAAGCTTTTCTTCCAAAAGGGCAGGAGTTTCCGATTCCAGAAACACCTCGTAATCCCCATACTGAATGTCCTCAAACTTGTCCACTGGTTCCGAAGCCCCAAACACCCGCAGATCTTTAGGAAGGTGGGCGTTCAATCGCGGCGGGATTTGATCCAGGGGAACATCTTCTGTCAACCGGATTTCCATACATTCCCGTTCCCCACAGACTCCCAGGGATAAAGGCATGGCGTAGGTCATATAAATACGGGGATTAAACCCTTCTGTATACCATACAGGCAATCCGGACAGCTTTAAGCCACGGGACATGCAGCGTGTCAAATCCAGATGGGAAATGTAGCGCACTGCGCCTTTTTTCTCAAACCATACCCGTACGCTTTTCAACGCAGATCCCCCCTCCGTAGCAGGCCGCGCCACAATGGGAACATTTTTCCCGACAATTGGGCGTGGTCAGATTTTGATAGGCCCGTTTACACTCTTCGATAAAGAACTCCTTTTTCACGCCATAGTCCAGGTGATCCCAAGGAAATACCTCGTCAAATTCCCGATGGCGGTTTGCGTAGAATGCCGGGTCAAGTCCGCAAGCTTCAAAGGCTTCCATCCATTTGTCAAAGTCAAAGCAGTCGTCCCAACCGTCGAAATGCAGGCCGAACTCCCGTGCTTTTTCCATCACGGCGCAAAGCCGGCGGTCACCACGGGCAAATACAGCTTCCAAAAAGCTCGTCTGGGCGCCGTGATAGCTGACGGAAATCCGCCGGGAGTGGACACCACCTTTTAAGGCGTGCTGCTTCTCTTTCAGTGTATCCATGGTGTCCTGTCCAAACCACTGGAAAGGCGTAAAGGGTTTTGGCACAAAGGCAGCGGCGCTTAAAGACACTTCCACCCCTTTCCCTTTTGGCTTTTCCTTATTGGCGTAAAAGGTGTCCACCACCTTTTGCCCCAGCTTCAAAATAGCCAGGACATCGTCCATAGTTTCCGTGGGGAGACCGATCATGAAGTAAAGCTTTACACGCGTCCAGCCCTCGGTAAAAGCCACATTTACAGTGTGCATCAATTCTTCTTCGGTCACGTTTTTATTGATCACATCCCGCATGCGCTGGGAGCCTGCTTCCGGAGCGAAGGTCAGCCCGCTTTTCCGTACGGAGTTGATCCGCTCCATCAGCTCGGGGGAAAAGTTATCTACCCGCAGGCTGGGCAGGGAAAGACTGACTTTTTCCCCCTCGGTCCATTGGTGCAATGTATCAATCAGCGTGTTTAACTGGCTGTAATCGCTGGTGCTGAGAGAGGAAAGGGAAATTTCATCGTACCCGGTAGAATGGCACAAATCCCGGCACTGTTGATCGATGGCTCCAATGCTCTTTTCCCGGTAGGGACGGTAGAGGAAACCTGCTTGGCAGAACCGGCACCCACGGATACAACCCCGCAGCACTTCTTCGGAAATCCGGTTGTGTACCACGTCGATGAGGGGCACCACAAAGTCTTTGGGATAATAGGCCTGATCCATGTCTCGGATTACCCGCTTTTTAATCGTTTTGGGCGCACCATGAGTGGGGATATAAGCTTTTACCGTGCCGTCGTCGTTATAGGAAACATCGTAAAAAGCCGGCACATAAACCCCTTCGATCTGGGCGGCTTGTTCTAAAAATTCCAGCTTGGATTTCCCCTCTTTTTTGCACTGACGGTAAAGCTCCATCACCTCGATGTCCACTTCTTCTCCGTCGCCCAAAAAGAACAGGTCAAAGAAATCCGCCAAGGGTTCCGGGTTGCAGGTACAAGGACCGCCTCCCACAACAATGTTGAACAAATCCGGTCTATCTTCACTGCGCAGCGGAATTCCAGCCAGCTCCAGCATATTCAGCACATTGGTGTAGCTCAGTTCGTACTGCAAGGTGAATCCGATAAAATCGAATTGATTTACCGGATCCCCGCTCTCCAACGCGTAAAGGGGAATGCCTTCACGACGCATTTCCTCTTCCATATCTACCCAGGGCGCAAAGACACGTTCACACCAGAAATATGGCACTTCATTAAAAGCGCCATAAAGGATCTTGATGCCCAAATGAGACATGCCAATCTCATACGTGTCAGGGAAACAGAAGGCAAAACGCACCTCTACCTGCGAGGGATCCTTCACCACAGCATTCAATTCCCCGCCCACATAACGCCCGGGCTTCTGCACCTTTTGCAAGGCGTGTTCCAATTTTATATTGTGTTTCATCATGGGTTCTCCCGTTTTATATAATAAGTTGCATTGTCTTTTCCCAGCGGCGATCCACAAATTTCCACAAAGGCAACATGTGGAATCTCCTGCCTTGTGACACACCAATCAGTGAATAAACATAGCGTCTCCAAAGCTGAAAAAACGATACCGTTCCTGGACAGCCACGTTGTACGCATGAAGGATATTTTCCCTTCCCGCCAAGGCGGAAACCAGCATGATCAGCGTACTCTCCGGCAAATGGAAGTTGGTGATCAACGCGTCTACCCCTTTGAATTCACAGCCGGGATACAGGAAAATGTCTGTCCAGCCTTCACTTTCCCGGAAACAGCCCTCCTTTTGCGCCACGGATTCGATGGTGCGGCAACTGGTGGTCCCTACCGCAATCACCCTGCCCCCTCGCTCTTTGGTCTTGTTGATGAGGGCGGCGGTGGCTTCCGGCATATGATAATGCTCAGAATGCATTTTGTGGTCCTGAATATTCTCTACGCTGACCGGACGGAATGTACCCAACCCCACATGCAGTGTCACAAAGCCCAATTCCACACCCATGGCTTTGATTTTTTCCAGCAGTTCCGGGGTAAAGTGCAGCCCAGCTGTCGGGGCAGCCGCAGAGCCTTCTTCCCGGGAATAAACGGTTTGGTAGCGCTCCTTGTCTTCCAGCCGTGCCTTGATATAAGGCGGTAATGGCATTTGGCCGATTTGATCCAAAATATGGAAGAACATACCTTCATACTCGAAATGGATCAGCCGGTTGCCGTCCGGAAGCACATCTACAACCTCACATTGCAGAATTCCGTCTCCAAATTGAAACCGACTTCCTTTTTTGGCCCGCTTTCCAGGACCCGCCAAGGCTTCCCACACGTCATTCCCTTTGTTTTGTAACAGCAGGAACTCAACGTGGGCGCCTGTCCCCTCTTTTACCCCATACAGACGGGCAGGAAGCACCCGGGAATCGTTTAATATCAAACAGTCTTTGGGGGTGAGGTACTGGACAATGTCGTAAAAATGGCGGTGTTCGATTTCCCCCGTGTTCTTATCCAGCACCATCAGCCGGGAGGCGTCCCGGGGTTCTATGGGTGTTTGGGCAATGAGTTCTTCCGGTAAATCAAAATTAAAATCGCTTGTTTTCATGGTAAGTATCCTCATTTCCTTTTTGTGAATGGTTTTAGGGACCGCTCCCGTAAAATTTCATACAATAAAATGTGGCTGAAAAATTGACAACAGGAGGAATCTAGGGTATGATAAAACTCAAATAGAGGCGCGGCTTTCAAAAGTAGCGAGATGGAGGTTGCCAGAACTGAAGAAGTCTTGTGAAAGGGTGGGCTGCCGAAGGGGGATATCTGGCGGGTATTCCCCTGGTTGCAACAGCAAACAGCTTTGCGACTGTCATCACTTGTGATGGAGTGCTATTGAACAACGTTTTCGAAACTGTACGCTTACGGTACGGAAACAGCATTTCTATTATAGGAGATGAACAGCCGGTTTTCAACCGGTTTTTTCTTTGTTCCGCCTTTTTCACCCAAGACATCACTTTTCACCCAGAAAGGATTTGGAAAATCATGAAACAATATCGCGTGGGAATTATCGGATGCACAGGTATGGTAGGACAACGGTTTGCCACAATTTTGGAAAACCACCCCTGGTTTACTGTGACGGCTCTGGCGGCCAGCGCCCGTTCTGCAGGGAAAACATACGAAGAAGCTGTGGGAGGCCGCTGGGCGATGAAAACTCCCTTGCCCGCTTCCATGGCGAAACTGCCTGTGTACGATGCGGAAAAGGATATCGAAAAGATCGTGTCCCTGGTGGACTTTGTCTTCTGCGCCGTCAACATGAAAAAGGAGGAAATCCGCGCCTTGGAGGAAACCTACGCACGTCATGAGTGCCCGGTTGTTTCCAACAACAGCGCCCACCGTTCCACTCCTGACGTACCTATGATCATTCCGGAAATCAACGCGGATCACGCGGAGGTCATCGATTCCCAGCGGAAACGCCTGGGGACAAAGCGTGGTTTTATCGCTGTAAAATGCAACTGCTCCTTGCAGAGCTATGTTCCGGCCATTCACCCCCTGATGGACCTGGGTGTGACAAAAGTATTGGCCTGCACGTATCAGGCTATTTCCGGAGCGGGAAAAACCTTTGAGACAATGCCGGAAATTCTGGACAATGTGATCCCTTACATTGGTGGCGAGGAAGAGAAGTCCGAGCAGGAACCCTTGAAAATCTGGGGCCACGTGGAAAAGGGCGTGATCGTCAACACCACCACGCCCTCGATCACTTCCCAGTGCTTGCGGGTGCCGGTTTCCGACGGCCATATGGCGGCGGTGTTCTTCTCTTTGGAGAACAAAGCTTCCGTAGAGGAGATCATCGACCGGTGGGAGAAGTTCCGGGGACCCGCACAGGAACTGGAATTGCCCAGCGCGCCCAAACAGTTCCTGCACTATTTCACGGAGAACGACCGGCCTCAGCCCAAGCTGGACCGTGACCTGGAAGGCGGCATGGCGGTATCTGTAGGCCGTTTGCGTCCGGACACTCAGTACGACTACAAGTTTGTATGCCTTTCCCACAATACCCTGCGGGGCGCCGCAGGCGGAGCGCTGCTCATGGCAGAGCTGCTGTGTGCCAAGGGCTATTTTGACTGAACTTCTGGAGGTTGGAGACTATGAAGCAACTGATCTTTACCGGCGCTGCCACCGCTTTGGTAACGCCTTTTGACCAGCAAGGAAACATCTCCTGGGAAGAGCTGGAGAAGCTGGTGGAATTTCAGATCGAAGGCGGTATCGACGCGATTGTTGCTTGTGGCACTACCGGCGAGGCCGCTACTATGACCACCGAGGAACACACGCAGGTGATCAAGTTTATCATTGAGAAAGTAAAGGGCCGTGTACCGGTAATCGCGGGTACAGGCAGCAATGACACCCAGTTCTGTGTAGAGCTGTCCCAAGAGGCCAAAGCGCTGGGAGCTGACGGTTTGCTGCTGGTAACCCCCTACTACAATAAGACTTCCCAGAAGGGCCTGATTGAAAGTTTCAATTATGTGGCCGACCATGTAAAAATGCCCTGCATTCTTTACAATGTGCCTAGCCGTACCGGGTGTAACATTCAGCCTGCCACTTACAAGGAGCTTTCCAAAAACCCATACATTGTGGCTGTAAAGGAAGCAAACGGCGATATTTCTGCCACTGCCCGTACGGCGGCACTGTGCGGAGATGACCTGGTCATTTATTCCGGTGAAGATAACCAGACGCTTCCCATTATGGCATTGGGTGGAAAGGGCGTAATTTCTGTATTTTCCAACGCTTTGCCCGGCAAGATGCACGAATTGGCGGCGTATATGCTGGAAGGAAATTTAGATGCCGCTCGAAAATTGAATGTGGAATATCTGGATTTGATGGACGGTTTCTTCCTGGACGTCAACCCCATTCCCATCAAGGAAGCCATGTATCAGATGGGTTTGATGCGGTCCAATCATTGCCGTATGCCTTTGACAACCATGACGGAAGACGGAAAGGCAAAGCTTACGGCTTTGCTGCAAAAGCACGGCTTGGTGTAAACTCCCCTTGTGAAAAAGAAAGGAAGTCCCAATATGACCAACCTTATTCTCTGTGGCTGCAATGGGAAGATGGGCGCCGCGGTTCAGAATTTTGTCAATCAACGGGAAGACTGTTCCATTGTTGCCGGAGTGGATATTTCCGGCAACAGCAACAGTTCGTTTCCCGTATATAGATCTTTGTCCGACGTAAAGGAAATCGCTCAGGTAGTTGTAGATTTCTCCCATCCTGCGGCTCTTTCGTCGATTTTGGAGTATTGCCGGAGCCATAAGGGGGTAGCGGCGGTGCTGTGCACTACCGGTTACAGCGCTGAACAGACAAAAGAGATTCAAGAAGCTGCGAAAGAGCTGCCTTTGTTTTATTCCCGGAATATGTCCTTAGGCGTCAACCTGCTGATCGAATTGGCGAAGAAGGCGGAAGCTGTTCTGGGAGACGCTTTTGATGTAGAGATTGTGGAAATGCACCACAACCAGAAAATTGATGCTCCCAGTGGCACCGCGCTGATGATCGCTGACGCCATCAATCAAGTGCGGGACAATTCCATGAACTATGTTTATGACCGGCACTCCCAGCGGAAAAAACGGGAGAAAAAAGAGATCGGTTTACATTCTGTGCGGGGCGGTACCATTGTCGGAGAGCATCAGGTGATTTTCGCTGGACAAAGCGAAGTGATCACCCTGTCCCATTCCGCCCAGTCCAAAGAGCTTTTTGCCGCTGGGGCGGTTAACGCCGCTGTGTATATGGCAGGAAAGGCTCCCGGCCTGTATGATATGTCCCATTTGATCTGAGGAGGAAATCCCTATGAGCGCTTCTACTGTTATCAGCACGGTTGACAATATCACCTTGATCACGTTGCAGGATTTTCCTGCCAATGTGGCTTCTCTTGCGAAAATCTTCGATACCATCTCCCAGTACGGGATCAATATCGATATGATTTCCATGGCGCCCACCCACGGTGCTACCACAGGTCTGTCCTTTACCATCTCGGACGAAGATATGATCGACATTTTAGGGTTTACTTCAAAATTAAAGCGCGAGACGGATATCGACGTGATCGTCAGCAGCGTCAACCACAAAATTTCTGTGTATGACCCTTTGATGAAGAACACTCCTGGCGTAGCCGCGCAAGTGTTTAATGCCATTTCCGGTACAGACGCTGACATTCGGTTGATCACCACCTCTGAAGTGGAGATTTCCCTGCTTGTTACAGAAGCAGACTTCGACACCGTGCTGGGAGCCATTCAAAAGGCAATGGCTTAAGCGGTTGATTCCTAGAAGCAATAAAAAAGGGAGCCCCGGAAGGGACTCCTTTTTTTGTTGCTTTTTAGCAAACAGCCTTATGGAAGACTTTCTTGCCTTTCTTGATGACAAGTCCGTTTTCAAAGGCAGTTTTCGGGAAAGTTTTTGCAGGATCCGTGATTTTCTCATCTGCTACTGTTAAGCCACCCTGTTGGATCAGCCGACGGCCTTCCCCTTTAGAGGGAACAAGCCCGGTTTTCATCAAAAGATCCAGTACAGCGATTTCCCCATTGGTGAAATCTTCTTCAGCCAACTGCGTAGTGGGCATATTGGCCGTATTGGTTCCAGCACTGAATAGAGCGCGGGCGCCTTCCTGAGCTTTTGTGGCTTCCTCTTCCCCATGGACCATTTTGGTCAACTCAAAGGCTAGAATTTCTTTTGCCCTATTGAGTTGGCTGCCTTCCCAATGGCTCATCTCGTCAATTTCATCTAAGGGCAGGAAGGTAAGCATACGGATACACTTAATAACGTCAGCGTCGTCCACATTGCGCCAGTATTGATAAAAATCAAAGGGACTGGTTTTGTTGGGATCCAGCCACACAGCGTTGCCAGCCGTTTTTCCCATCTTTTTGCCCTGGGAATCGGTGAGTAGCGTGATGGTCATAGCATGGGCATCTTTGTGCAGTTTCCGGCGAATCAATTCTGTACCGCCCAGCATATTGCTCCATTGATCGTCTCCACCAAACTGCATGTTACAGCCATAATGCTGGAACATGTAGTAAAAATCATAGCTTTGCATGATCATGTAGTTGAATTCCAAGAAAGAGAGCCCATTCTCCATGCGCTGCTTGTAGCATTCGGCCCGAAGCATATTGTTCACGCTGAAGCAAGCGCCCACTTCCCGAAGTAGTTCCACATAGTTGAGGTTTAGCAGCCAATCGGCATTGTTCAGCATCATGGCTTTGCCGTCTCCAAACTCGATAAAACGCTCCATTTGCCGTTTGAAGCAAGCTGCATTGTGGTCGATATCCTCTTTTGTAAGCATTTTCCGCATATCGCTCCGGCCGGAGGGGTCACCGATCATGGTGGTGCCGCCACCAATCAGAGCAATGGGCTTATTTCCTGCCATTTGCAAGCGCTTCATCAAGGTCAAAGCCATAAAATGGCCGGCGGTCAAGCTGTCAGCGGTGCAGTCAAAACCGATATAAAATACTGCTTTACCATTGTTGACCACTTCCCTGATTTCTTCCTCGTTGGTGACCTGAGCGATTAAGCCCCGGGCCTGCAATTCCTCGTACACTCCCATGTGTCTCAATCCTTTCCAAAAAATAAAGTCATTTTTGAAAATGCCCAGGGTGTGCGCAAAAAAACGCCCCCTGCATTTTCACGCAGAGGGCGATAAAGTACTTTACCGCGGTACCACCTCAATTTATCACGGCCTTGCGACACGTGACCTTAGGGGCACTTTCATGCCCTGACAGAGTAACGCCTGTCATACGGCTGCCCCTACTGAAAAGCTGTTCAGGGCAGCGGCTCGGGACTGTATGTTCAGCAGCCGCCACGCTCCCGCTTTCACCAACCGCGGGTTCTCTTTGCCGTGGGATCGGAGCCTACTTTGTTCCGTCATCGCCGTTCTGTGGAAATTATAAGGCGTAAAGCTAGAAATGTCAAGCCTTTCGCAGCATTTCTTCTGCCATTTCCAGCTGCAGCTGGGTGATGGAATCTCCCCCAATAATTCTGGCAAGCTCTTGTTTCCGACCTTCAAAATCCAGTTCTTCCACTTTTGTAAACGTGCGGTTTTCTTCC